>NZ_JAQCNX010000010.1:0-18677 GCF_036857515.1 Candidatus Rickettsia tasmaniensis
AAATAGTTATTATTAAAACACAAGAACGTAGAAACGAAATAATAAATCTCTTAAAAACACCTATATCAAATTCTGATTCCACTAAATTTCGAGCTAATATAAAAGAATTAGGTAATGTAGTTAAAGAATTTGGGCTTCCTAAAGTTATAGAAAGACATGATAAGGACAATATAGCTGTGCAACTAGCTTTAAAGGACTCTATTTTATTTATTGAATCTTTATATACAAACCGTGATGATATATTGAATGAAAAAAGTGATATATTTTTTAGAAGAAGATAATATAAAGAAGAAAGTTTTTGGTAGATAAGCTTTATACGGGATAAGCAATAACAGCACTAATAAAACATAATGAAGTTGCTTAAATACCAAAAGGTTAAAATTATTATGCTTCTTTAGGATTAAAAAGCTATTTATTATTGCAATTTTTTAATTTTTGTTTTAATTGTAGTCAACTATTATTAATAAAAATAAGAAATGACTTTTATGGAAGATTTAAGCTCTTGGAAAGAAAAGTTTGAAACTTGCGTTTACGCTAAAAAACTATTAGACAACAGCGAATATTTAAACGCTAAAGTAAAAAATCCTGTTGATATAGAAGAAGTGAAAAAATATATCTACTACGCTCGCAAGTATCACGGCTTACAAATACGTCAATCAGGCGATCCTTATTATTCTCACCCGATTGAAGTAGCGATTATGCTCGCAGAGTTTGTAGCCGAAGAAGCTCCTAAGCTTTATAATGCTATTATGTTGCAGGCTGCTTTACTGCATGATTCTATTGAAGATACAGAACTGACTGAAGAAGTAATAACTACAATTTTTGGACCGGAAGTAGCAAAGCACGTAGAGGGTTTAACTAGAATAAAACCTTACGGAAAAATAAGTAGTGAGGAAAGTCTGAATTTGCTAGTTAGACAAAAAAGATATGATATAATTTACAAACTTTAGGTGCTAAATCACCTGAAAAAATGAGGGAAGTTTAATTAGTTTTGTAAAAATTGCTATGTATATGGAGGCATATGAAATAAAACAACAATTAATTAAACTGTGCTACAAATAAATTCTGATGAATAATTTCTGCAGGGCTATAATTAAAAGTATTTTTTAATATATTAGCACAATAAATATATGATACATAAAATGCTACAGGACCTGTACAATCTAATAAAAAAACGCTATAATAGTTTTAATATTACTTTTATCTTCTTAGGATCAATATTAGCTTGTTCTAAAGTTTTTCTTAAATATCGTTTAGCATCCACAAACTCCGGTGTCTCTCTAAGCGAAGTTTTCCCAATGACTCCTACTATAGCGATTCCAGCACCGATTAAAAAAGCTATACGCCAACTAAAACTAAATGAAGTAACTAAAGAAGCTAAGCATAATGCTCCAAAACCACCTAATATACAAAAACTATCTAAAGTTGCTACAGTTGGATATTGTACAGGTGGTTTAATAAATTCAGTTAAATATACATCTGCTCCTATTACTTTTCCCATTGAGGACATGCCTTGTGCCATACGGCATGCTATCATAGCCCATGTAGCTACAATTCCTATTTCATCATAAGTTGAAGATTTGCCATAATAAAACAAGCTATAGCCATAAGTAAAGTAGTTATTATTATAGTTGATTTTCTGCCTATATTATATCACCAAGCCAACCAAAGATTAATTCTCCTATCAGTCTAAATACATATGTTGAACATAATGCAGCTGCTTCATAGATTAGAGCAGTCTGAGGATCAGCTTGAGGAAAAGCTCGTTGAGAAGCACTGCCATATGTACATATAAATATAAATCAAAATATTCAAGAAAAGTTCCAATAGACAAAATACCTCATGCTTGTTTTTGTTCTCTATTTAAACTTGTTTGTGCTTTCTCATAGCCGAGCATAAATTCTTTATAAAAAATTAAATTGTAAAGAAATCTATACTGTTTTATATAAAAGTCAATAGGAAATTTCGCTTTATACGAAAATCAGAAAGTGAAGTGCAACTTATTATTAATTTATGTTATTCATTTTGTAAATATAATTGCACTAGTTTAAAGCGGTATGTCCGTGTACCTGAGCATTCATCACAAGCCCAAAGCCGATTAGCATGGATGCGATCATTGTTCCGCCGTAAGAAATAAACGGTAGCGGTACGCCTACTACGGGAAGCAAGCCCATAACCATAGCTATATTAATAAATACGTGACTAAATAAGATTGAAGTAATACCTATTACCATTAATTTACTAAAAATCTCTCGGCAATTTACGGCAATTAATAAAGAAATAGTTATAAGTGTAAAATATAATATTAGTAAAAACATTCCTCCTATAAAGCCGAACTCTTCAGCGAAGGTAGCAAAGATAAAGTCAGTTTGATGTTCGGGAAGAAAATCCAAATGGCTTTGGCTACCTTGATTTAAACCGCGTCCAAATAGGCTACCTGAACCTATAGCGATTTTAGACTGAATAATATTATAACTAGCACCGAGCGGATCATGTTCGGGATCTAAAAAAACCATTACCCGTTTTTTTTGATAATCATACATCATATTCCAAGCAATAGGTAGGCTAATAAGAGCAGCAAGACCTAGTATTATAAAATATTTTATTCTAAAACCTGCCGCAAAAAATATAATTGCCGAAACAATTAAAACAATCATTCCCGTACCTAAATCTGGTTCTCTAATTATTAGAAAAGCCGGTATTAAAACTCCTATAATTGGTATAATAACTTTATGAAATTTTGTAAGATCATCAATTGTTAGTGAATGGAAATATCTAGCAAGCATTAGTACAACGGCGATTTTTATCGGTTCGGAAGGTTGAAGCTTAACTATACCGATATCAATCCATCTTTTACCGCCCATGGCAGTTGAGCCGAAAAGCTCCACGGCTACTAGTAAAGCGAGTACGCACAAATAAGAGATATACGATAACCTAAATATTATGCGTAAATCAATTAATGCAATAATAATAGCTAAAGGCAAGAATATACAAAAATTTATAATTTGTTTGTAAGCCCAGGGCTGCAAATTGCTATTTGCTGCAGAATAAAGCACAATGAAACCAATACAGCAAATTAAGCTAATTAGTAAAATTAAAGTAATCGGTAATTTTTGTAATTGTTCTAGATAATTTTTATGCATTGTTTTTGTATTCAGTAGAGGTGTTGTATGTCATTCCTGCAAAAGCAGGAATCCAGACTTTAAAGCTTTTTAAAAGCTTTATTTAAAAAGTAAAACTATATAAAAATCTTGATTTCAAAGATTTTTTGAAAAGCTCAATTTATTTCGCTTTTTCCTGGATTCCTGCTTTCGCAGGAATGACATAACAGGATTCCAGCAACAAATCTGCTAACTAAACCCCAACATCAAACACCTTAAAAATAAATACTAATTCGTCAGCTATCTCTTTCAGATAATCAAAACGACTGGCAGAACCTTTATGTCCTGTATCCATATTTGTTTTTAATAATAAGGGATTATTGTCCATTTTTAGTTCTCGTAATTTTGCTACCCATTTAGCAGGTTCCCAGTACCCTACACGTGGGTCGGATATACCGCAAGTAACGAATAGAGCAGGGTAGTTTTGTGCTTTTACGTTATCATAAGGGGAATATGATTTAATATATTTAAAATATTCTTTCTCTTTCGGATTACCCCACTCATTATATTCCAAGAGAGTTAACGGTAAGCTTTCGTCAAGCATGGTACTCAAAACATCAACAAACGGTACATGCGCGATTGCTGCTCTATAGATTTCCGGTTTTTCGTTGAGTACGTAACCGATTAACATACCGCCGGCACTACCGCCCATTATTACTATATTGTTGTTACTTGTATATTGCTCGTTAATTAAAGCTCTACTACAGGCTATGAAGTCTTCAAATGTTCTTTTTTTGGTTAAAAACTTAGCAGCTTCATACCAATCATGACCTAGATCATCGCCACCTCTAATATGAGCAACTGCGTAAATAAAACCGCGATCGGCAAGTGTCACTGCTGTATTTCTAAAATTGACGGGCATAGCGATGCCATAAGCACCGTAACCCATTAGATATAAAGGATTTGAACCGTCTTTTTTAAATAAAGATTTTTTATAAAACAAGGTTATAGGTACTTTTACATCTTCATTATCTGTAAATATTCTCTCTACTTTATACTCCTCCGGGTTAAAGCCTGAAGGTATTTCGTGGCTCTTTAATATCGTTAATTTATCGCTATTAAAATCGTAGCTATAAGTGGTATTGGGTCTTGCTAGAGAAGAGTAATCTATTCTGATATCGTCTTCCTCAAAGTTTGTAGAAAAACTACTTGCTTGGAAACTCTCGTCGGGAAAATGAATTGTGTTTTCTTGTAAATCTTTAAATCGCTTTATTTTAATTAGCGGTAAACCTTGGTCACGATAGTTTAAGATTAAATAATTATTTGTAATATTAAAGTTTTTTAAATATTTGTCTTGTTCTTCCTTAATATAAATATCATCCCAGCTAATATTTTCAAAATTATTTACCGGCAGTTTTATAACATGGAAATTTTTAGCTTTATAATTAGTTTTAATATAAAAATAATCGCCATTATATTCTATTTCATAGAATATTTTGTTTTCTGCAGCTCGTACTAATTTAGGCGTAAAACTATCATCCTGCATAGAAATTACGTAAATTTCATTTTCATTATGATCGCCTGAATTTATAAAAATATATTCATGACTTGCTGATTTCTTGCAGCTGATAAAATGAAGAGGGTTTTTTACCTCGAATATTAATTTATCCTGAGTGACCTCTTCACCTAGACGGTGAAACATTACCTTATCCCAGCGTTGATTCTCATTAATAGTAATATAGAAAAAGCCGTTTAAGTGTTCATGCCAAATTATAGTAGGAGCTACAGCTAAATCTCGATCGCTTGATACAAGCGAATTTTGCGGCATTCGCCTATGCTCACGTACATTTGTACGTTCCGCAGGCTCTTCCTGAAATTCATCTTGTCTGAAGCGATCGAGATTTAGCTGTACATTGCCTAATTCATCAGGTAAGTATTTTTGTTCTTTAAGGTTGTATATTTTGATATTGTATTGTTCATTACCTGTAAAATTAACACTATAAGCCATTAAATTGTGATCAGGTGACATTGCAACTGTAGCAACATCAGTAAAACCGCTATTTGGAGCAAGAAGGTTGACATCTAATATTACTTCTTCCGCTGAATCCATATTATTATGCTTTCTGCAATATATCGGATAATTTTTATTCTCCTCTACTCTATGGTAATAGTAATAATCTTTGTTCTTAACATAAACCGATTCATCATCTAATTTAACCCGTCCTTTTAATTCTTCAAAAATCTTTTCCTTATCATTTTGCAGATCGGCAAAGAAATTTTCGGTATATTGATTCTCAGCTTTTAAATAATCTAAAATTTTAGAGTCTTCTACATTTGGCCACTTAGGATCACGCAGCCAGTGATAATCATCGTTTATTGTTGCTTCGTGAACTTCAAAGCTGTAATTTTGTTTGTCTGTTATTGGTGGTTTCATATTTTTTATTTTTTTGTGTTGTTATGCCTAAAGTCGTCATTGCAAGGAGCCGTAGGCGACGCGGCAATCTAGTAAAATAATAAAAAAATTCTGTAATCAGAATTGTTTACTGGATTGCTTCGTCGAAACTTACAGTTTCTTCTCGCAATGACGATTTTGGTATCTATACAACAATGACATCGAATTATTGTAGTGTTAAAATCAAACTAATTAACAGGAATAATACAATCAATATAGCAGTTTGCTGATTATGCCAAGCAGATATTTTACTTAAAATGTTATCCCAAATAACCTTAAAATTAAGATATTCTGCTGCATCTTCGTTATTGTCTACCGTTTCTTTATATTTATCGATACTGAAATATATAAATTTTTCAATATATTGGTATAGGTCAAGGTTTATGTTTTCTGTCGAAATGCGTGGTATTTTTCTAAATATTAAAGCCAATAACAGTGAGATTGCAAGGATAACTAGCTTAAAGTTAGCAGTATGTGATATTTGAATAGGGTAGAATAAACATATGCATAAAGTTATGATGCAGAAAGAGAGGTAGGTTATAGTTCTTATGTCATTCCCGCGCAAGCGGGAATCCAGAAATATTATAAAGCTTTTATTTTTAAGGTTTTTACTGGATTCCTGCTTTCGCAGGAATGACATAAAGAGAGACGGGAATGACGTAGAACTCTCCATCAACAACCCAAATAATACGGTACAAGTCGCTATCTTGGAAAATAGCATTACACTATTCTCGTTTAAAATATTAGCTATTTCATCTTTAATATAAGAAGAACTAATAGGTAGTATAGATGTATAGATCAATATACTAATAACAAATCCGCTTAATAAAATAAAATTAATTTGAGTATTCTGAAGATCTTGGTAATTTTTAATATCATACTCATCTTCTATATAAGCGAAATATAAAGCAAATAACCCGTTATATAATATATGTATGAATATAAAGCTTGTAATAAGATAAGCTATATTTGGAGAGTTTATGCTAATAGCCGTTAATATAAAACCAAGCTGTGATACGGTAAGATAACATATTAATCGTTTAAGTTTTTTTTCAATTAGAGAAAATACTAATCCGTAAATGATCATTGATATCCCAAAAAACTTTAATATCTCAAGACCGCTAAATAATTTTAAAATGATAATTAAAACAACTTTAGTAGTAAAACTAATTAAATATACAATACCGCTACTTGAAGCTATAGGATAGCAATGAACCACCCAGCCGTTTACAAAAATAGCCGAGGCATTAATTAAACAACCTGTAAGTATGAATATTGCTGGTAACTCAAAATTATTTACTGATTCCGTTAAAGAAGTAAAAGTCGTATTACTTGTTGTTTGGATTAGAAGAGTCATACCGATTAAGATTAGCCCGCTGCTGAATAAATGAGTGAGGAAATATTGACGTGCCGGTTTTATCTTTAATTGGTCACAAAAAATAATTATGCAGGCAAAAATCGTCATGAATTCAAGCGAGATTATCATAGAAATAAAATCAGCTGCAAATACGCATATAATAGAGGATAAACAGTATAAACTACCTATTAAGCATTCTAATTTTCTATTTTGGGAAATTGTATAAAGATTTAAGATAGCAGTAACAATTAGAAATGCTAGAGCTATTAGCTGATTTTGTGGGTGAAAATCAAACATAAGCTCAAAATTAGTAAGTGGAAATGTACACTTGGTATTTTGAATAAACATTTTAATCTTTAGAAAAAACTGTTAAAACCTCTAGTCCCTGGATTCTTTTAAAGTCTTTTACATTTAGAGTTAATATCGGAAAACCTTTTGTAATAGCCGTTGCTGCAATAAGCATATCACGAGTTCCTATAGTTATACGTTGTGTGTATAAATCATGAGTAATACGTGCATATGTATATACTTCTTCAATACCGAAAGGTAATATAGTAAACAGACTTTTTACGTATTCTATAAAAGCTAAACATTTTATACGTTTATTCTCATTCTTGACTCTATCTACTCCTATTAATAGTTCAGTTAACACAATAGGGCTAATATAAGCCTGACCGTAATGTGACCATTGCTTAGTACTTACCTGTCCTCTTTCTAAAGCTATGATTATAGCAGTATCAATAATTAATCCCATCTTTCAACCAATTTTTTAATATCTTGTTTAGTATTGCGTCTTATTTCTTCGAGATTTTTCATGAATTGATCAGCATCTTCAGGATCAAGATGTGGACCATTTTTAAAAGCTTCCTCTAAGTCTCTTACTGCTACAGAAGGCTTGATTTCTGCAGGTGTAATCCTTGCTACGATATGACTACCTTTTTGAACGTCAAAGCTTTCGCCTTTATAGTAAACTCTATTCATAATATCTGAAAAAGATCGTACAAATTCTGTTGCTCTAATAATTTGTGCCATATTTATCCTCAAAAATAATTACTATATTTATACCTATTGATACTTCAAGATTTGGTACGTCAAATTTTGGGATTCGCCTGTGCTCACATACTATTGCACGCTGTGCAGGCGCACTGCTTATTTGACTTCCAACTTTTGAAGTATCTGCAGTATACATATTATATGATTATGTGTAGATTATGTAAATATGTTTATGTAATATAAGCTAAAAATTCTCTGATTAAGGTTTGAATAAAATAGAAAAGAGTTACGGCACAGCAGCACATTATTATACTAATTTGCATAGAGTAGGGGAGTGGTTTTGTTACGCTAGATTCTACTAAAGAAGGTTTATAAATAGAGCTTAATATTTTGAGTAGGTAAAGGCTTGAGAATATACTACTAGCTATTACGACAATCATAACAATGATTTGATTCTGTTCGCTTGCGGCAAGTAATATTGAGAATTTGCTAATAAATCCGCTAAAGATAGGTATACCGATTAATGATAATGAAGAGATAGATATAATAAAAGAAATTAAAGGAAATTCTTTGGATGTACCATATAAATTCTGTACTTGATCGGCTTTCTTTAAACTGTAAATACTTCCCATACTATAAAATAAGCAGATTTTTGTAAAAGAATGTGAAACTAAATGGAGTATTGCGGCTCCAAGTGCCTTAGGTGTTAACATGAAAGCACTAAGCAATGCAAGGCTTAATTGGTTCATAGTGGAGTAGGCAAGTATTTTTTTGATATTATCCGTGTCTAGGGCTTTGATTGAGCTATAAAATATGCTTACTATCGGTATAAAAATTAACCAGTTAAACTCGGCAAATATCATTTGTAAATACGATAAACCGAATATATATAATAGGATTTTGTAAATACAAAATAATCCGGTTTTAACCACTATTACAGCATGCAGCAAACTACTAATGGGGTAATGTGCAACCATTGCAGCAGGAAGCCATGAATGCACCGGAAAAATTGCAGTTTTAGCAATACCGCAAATAAACATTAACAATAAAATAATTGACTGGTTTTTGGAAAAATAATTTTCTACTAAACTCCCACTTGCAAAATCTCCGTTACCGACTTTAGTATAAATAATTATCACTGCCGGTAAAAATAATATTGTGGCAGAAATCATCAGAATTTTTAGATATTTATATAACCCGCTAAGTACTATATTATTTTTGGTATGTCCTATTAAAAAAGCTGTAGAAATAGTTAAAAGCTCATAGCAAATAAACATCGTGAATAAGTTGCTAGATAAAGCAATTAAAACACCGATTAGAATAGTTAAGTTAAAGAAAAATAAGAATCTAGAAGAATAGTCTATATTATTAATAGCAAGATATTTAGGAGTGTAAAGTAAAGCACAAATCCATAAAAAGCCTATTAAGCTTAAGAAAATAAGCCCTAAAGGTTCAAGATGGAATCCTATAGAGTAATTACCGAATATATTAAATTCAAATCCTGCTCTAATACCTTTTAAAAACAACCAGTCTATAATTAAAATATTACCGAAGAAAAAAATAGCGATAGTAATAAGTAAAAAATTACGTATAAAGCTATCTTTTTGAGTGGCATACGGGCTAGTTAAGTTTAATGCACCAACTAGCAAAGTTGATAGAATCAAAAGACTCGGAGTAGTAAATTGTGTAATCATGATAAGCTGTTATACTTTTTTTGATAGTATGGTTAGAGCATTACCTGTATGGCTTTCTATGTCATGCCTAGCTAAAAGTGGGAATCCAGAAAAAGCGAGATAAATCGTGCTTTTAGTTTTAAAAACTTACTGTGTTTATATTTTTTAATTACTGGATTCCCGCTTTCGCGGGAATGACAATAGTACCATTTTATAATGGTAAAATAACGATCCTACGGAGCTAAGTAAAATTACAATAAAATCTAATAGTAGATTTTGTGTTAATAATAATTCAAGAATATTTACTTTGATAAAAAATAATGGACTGATAGGTAAGCCACAGCTGCAAATAATAGCAATTATTATTAAAACTTTGTTAGGCTCTCTTTTATAGCTTTCATTATAAGCATCTATCAAGAAAAGAGTTATTTTATTTATACTATCCGCAAGTAATAAACTTGGTAAAACTATTATACCGTTTTCGGTTACGTATAATAAAAATACGTAACCTATTTGAGTGAAACATGAATAAATTATAATATTCTTGAAATCTTTTGCTTGGTAAGCAAAATACGAGGCTATAATAAGAGTAGCTAAAGCGATAGGTTTTATAAAATTTGTAATAGCCATTTTAATTGGCTCATAGCCTATAATAACGTAAGTAAATTTATATATTATATATATTCCTATTATAGTAGAAATCCCTGCTAAATATACTAAAATAACTGAAGCCGTGTTATTATAAGCTCTCATCATCCAAAAATGCATAGGGAAAAAAGCTGTTTTTAAAATAGCACCTATTAAGAAAAAACCGATAGCTATAGTGATTATACGGGAATTAGTATGTGCTTGTAAATACGCTGCAATTTCTGCCATATTCAAACTACCCGTAATGTTTAGCAAAAATCCTATAGATATAAGAATAAGAGTTGCACCGATGCTACCTATTATCAAATAATCAAAAGCTCCGATTAAAGATTTTGGATTATTACCTGAGGCTATCAGGACATAGCTACTAAGTGCTGAAATCTCTATAAATATATATAGATTAAAAAAATCGTGAGTAGCAATCATCCCTAAATAGCCCGTATGAGCAAATAATAATATACCATAAAATAAAGATTTTCTATTATTGTTTATATATTTTAAGATAGTTTGATTAGTAATCTTATGACAAAAAACTAAAAAGAATAATAAAACCAAGTTAAGATAAATAATAATAGCTTGGTTTAGTGCATTTAGCCGATATTCTATTCCTATTTTTGAAGTCCATCCTCCCATGGTGTAAGATAGCGCCGTATTTTGTATAATGCTATATCCATAAACACTGACCAAAAGGCTAGATAAAATGCAAATCGTAGTAATTATTCGTGCAAAGGTAATAAAGCGAAAAGATATTATTGAGAGTAAAGCCCCAAATAAAGGGAATAATATTTGTATGATAGGGACATGGTTAGCTAGAATCATTTATCAAAATTAATTTCATTTTCTGATATTGTACCAAAATGTTTATAAATTTGATATATTAAACTTAAAGCTACGCTAAGAGTAGCAAACCCAGCTACTATAGCAGTTAGCATTAATACATGAGGCAAAGGGCTAGTGTAAGTAGTGACGCCCTCTTGTAAAAGAGGTACACCTCCTGTTTTAATTTTTCCAATACTTAAATAAAATACTAACACCGAACTTTGAAAGATTCCAAGCCCGATAATTTTATGAATATAATTATGACTTGTAAGCATTATAAATAAGCCGCTAGTTAGTAAGATCAAGGCAAAGAAATATATTAAATGATGCATAATTATATTGTTATTGTAAGAAAAGCATTGTTACGTGAATCAGTTTCATCGTCATTGCCGCAATGACGTTGGTAGACATTAATACGCTTTGAAAGACTGATTAAATACGCATGTGACTTTTTTGCCCTTACGTATAGCGAGCTTAGGAAAAACCTGTTCAAGGATCACCATATTAGGATTATCTTGAGCAAGGCGATAATTTACTAAAGATTCTCGAAGTGAATCATCTACAGCAAAAATACCGGAAATTTCAGCGTTTTTATCTCTAAATTGCAGATAAGTAAACTCGCCGTCATCAAAAATTTTAATAGGAGCTATTTCTTCGCTGCCGCTAATATAGTAATTAAAGTTATATTTTTCAGGATGAGTTAGGTCGGGATTTGCTAGGGCAGCAGAAAAAGTTTGCATATGACCGCTCATATTGTCATTTTCGTCATCTGGATAAAGAAACTTTACGTTAAAGACCATTTCAGGATCACGCATATCAAGAGTTTCGGCGGCATATAGTTCAAAGAAGTAAGTCCGTTTATTAGTAATTAAAGTCATATTAGTAGTAGCATCCGGTTCCATCGGTTTAATAAAAATCCTATGACCGGCAGGTACTATTTGCCATGAAGTAGTATCTCCCATAGAAATACTTACTATTTCCTCGTCTCTTGCTAGTTCTATACTTGCTTGATAGCCGTAATATCCTGTGAATTTGAAAACATCGTCAGGGTTATAAGTCATAACTCTTAGACGTGGGTCTCGACCTAGAGGTCGTGATATAGTAAGAGCAAATACATCTAATGTAAGTATTATAAAAGTACAAAATATTATTAGTTGCTTCATATTATTTCTGATTTTTATTCCTTAATAACTTTAGCTTGTAACTAGTAACGGTAAAATTGAACGGCATATCAGGTGATGTATTTGTACTGATAGAATCCATTATAAATCCGATTCTTGCTTCCCATACCATATTTTCTAAAATTGCACCCGTACTATTTTTTGCCAATGATTCAAAAGTAACAACTGCCTCGTTATCGTTTACATTGTTAACTGATAATATATTAATTGAGCGTCTATATAGTTTTTGATATCTTATGACCGGTGATAATGGGTTATCAATATTCATAAAATTAGCAAATTGCATATAAACAATACTCGTAGAAGCATTTTTGATAAAGGTAAATTGTTCTTTTAATATATCGTAATTGTATTCTTCTCGTTGGTTTACATAATTCTGAAGCATAATATTTGCAATAGAGATATAAGGATTTGCTAATGTTGAATGTTTAGTATTAGTAACGGCAGCTTGTTTTTCGGCATCATCTTTTATTAAATAACTTACTTTTTTGTTTATAGGTAGCAATATGTTGATACTTATACAAATTAAGGTTAATAATAAGGTAAAAATCGTGCATATAAAAAGCAGAAGACTTCTATGACTTAACGGTAAGATATACTTAAAATTATACCATTTTCTTGCATCAATAAAATATTCGCCGGATTTTATATATTCTTGTATTGCGTTGGTTAATGGGTCCATAATTACTAGATTAATATCTAATTTTATTCTGTTTTAACTCTATCATAATTATTATAATATGATTATGACTTGTTAATTTAATGTTATTTAAGCTATAAAATAAGTTTATATTGTTGCTACAATACCAAATATTGTTTAACTTTAAAATTAAAATAAATAAATTATAAATTAAAATTATACAATAACAATTATTGATGGTAGTTATTATGTTATACTCGTCCCACTTGAAAAATTGGCGACAATGTCTTTATAAGTCCGCAAGGTAGCAACGTATTAAGTATACGCTCTCCTCCCAAGCTGAACTTCGTATAACTACTCTTTATTTACTTCAGAGTATAATAGTTTACAATCTTTTTAATATTTATAAATAGATTTTTTCAAAAAATGCTTGTGAACTATTGTATAGTAAGGTAATTTTAAAATAGTAACAAGATAATTTAATAATGTATAATTAGAATGTTAAAATCATTAAAGCTTCTATTAGTATTAATTATGCTTGCTCAATTGTTGTCATGTACCCCTTCAGCTCCTTATGAAATTAAAAGCCCGTGCGTTTCTGCTGATATAGATGATGGCTCGAGTGTAAGCGTAAATCCTTGTATAAGAAGACCTGTTAATTCAGTAAATATAGTATAAAAGTAATAGTTTTACACAATAACAATGGAATAATAAAAATACCTTTGATATGAATAATATATTTGGCTTCTTTAAATCAAGTAATAACTCGCAAAGCGGTTCAGGAGATACACAAACGCAAGAAAGTATTAAATCAGCTAATCCTTTAAAAATTACTCAGAATTGGTATGAAGAGCGATCTGATAAGTTACTTGTTCAACGTAACTTACTTATCATATTAACAATACTACTAACCATTTTTATGGTTATATCAACTTTAGTAATAGCATTTGTAGTAAAATCTAAACAGTTTGATCCTTTTGTTATTCAGCTTAATAGTAATACCGGACGTGCCTCGGTGGTAGAACCTATTTCATCACCGGTGTTAACGGCAGATGAGTCTCTTACAAGGTATTTTATAAAGAAATACATAACGGCACGGGAAACATATAATCCGGTTGATTTTGCGACGATAGTTCGTACGACAATAAGATTATTTTCAACAAGCAGTGTTTATTACAATTATCTTGGCTATATAAGAAATAAAGATTTTGATCCTACTTTAAAATATAAAGAAGAGAATACTACATTTTTAGTAATAAAATCATGGTCAAAAATCGCAACAGATAAATATATAGTTAGATTTTCCGTAAATGAAACATCAGGAAACCAATTAGTTTATAATAAAATAGCGGTAGTAAGTTATGCTTATGTGCCTATGCAATTAACAGATTCAGAACTTGATGTAAATCCGGTAGGGTTTCAAGTTAACGGATATAGGGTAGACGATGACAATAGTTAGATTTTATTTTTTAGTTTTTATATTATTAGGCGGTTTTACAGTACAACGAGAATGTCCACTTGTAGATGATCCATGTAATAGTAGTAATAATTATGTAGATGATTTATCTATAACTAAAGATAATAGGATAAAAACTTATATATATAATCCAAATGAAGTTTATTTATTAGTTTTGCATTTTGGCTTTCAATCGCATATAGAATTTGCTAAAAACGAAGAAATCCAAAATATAATTCTTGGGGATGCTTATGCTTGGAAAATAACTCCTTTGGCAAATAGATTATTTATTAAGCCTCTTGAAAAAGATATTCGTACAAATATGACTATTATAACTAATAAAAGAATATATGAATTTGATATCGCTTCTACGGAACTTATGATGGGTAACGAAAGGGATTTAGTATATGTAATTAAATTTTACTACCCTAAGAAAAATAGTAATTACATGGCAAGATTTTAATCGATGTCATTTCTGCGTAGATACGTCATTGCGAGCAGCCGTAGGCTGCGTGGCAATCTCATGCAATAATACAAACTCCTGAGATTGCGGACGTACAATTGCTCTGCGATTTCCTTGCAATGAGGGAAAAACTGATCCACGCAACAATGACAATAAAAACACTTTAACTAATATAATTTAGATATGGCTGAAGAGCAAAATAACAATCATAATACCGGTTCTTTATCAGGAGCAGATTCTCCTGAAGTACAAAGAGAATTATCAAAAGTTTCGGTTAGCTTTAATAAGAGTATTGCGATAGTAGTCGTAATTTGTGGTATTTTTATATATATTTTTTATACTCTTTTTTTCGGTACTGAAAAAGAAGAAATACCGGAGACTCAGATACCGAGTAATATTGTAAAACCTGTTACGGAGGTTGATGATAATATTCCGGAGATTTCAAAGTTACCTGATCCGCCTAAGCTTGAGACGCCCACCGTTCCTCTACCGCCTCCCCCTCCGGTAGTAAAAGTTCCACCGGTCTTACCTCCTACTACTCCTGTAGAAGAGAATAAAGACAAAACGTTTCCATTGCCGCCGGTTTCGTTGCCTTCGACTTCAGGAATGTTAGTTGAGAGCGATGCAGAGAAGCAACGTCGTGAAGCAAAAAGAAAATCAGCTATAGTGTTAATTAGTGGTGTAGAGCCTAAAAAAACACCGGAACAGATTACGGCAGAAGCGACCTTTAAAGATCGCGGTGATATGTCTTTGGTTCTCGGACGCGGTAAATTAATTGATGCAGTCCTTGAGACGGCAATAAATAGTGATCTCGGCGGTGAAATAAGAGCCATTATTAGTAGAGACGTATTTTCTGAGAAAGATAAAGTTATATTGATACCGAAAGGGTCAAAAATATTCGGTAAATATGCAACCTCAACTTCGTCAGATAGTTATGGTAGAGTTTCTATAATATGGGATAGAATCGATTTAACTAACGGTTATACTATAGAATTCGACTCACCTGCAGTTGATAATTTAGGTAGACCGGGATTACAAGGAAGAGTTGATAATAAATATAAAGAACAATTTGTAAATGCCGTATTACAATCCGGCTTTAATATAGGGCTTGCTAAAGTCCTTGATAAGTTAGTGTCGCCTCCTATAGATTCTCAGGCAGCGGCTACCAATAGTGCTACGGCAACACAATTGTTAAATACTGCTCAAACTATTGCGTCTAATACTGCTATGGATGCAAGTACTAGGATAGTTACAATTTGTACTAATATACTTGCTGCTATTACCGATAAAACTTCGACTGCTTATACTACTATGACTCAAGCATGTACAACCGCACAAACTGCTTCTTCAGCGAATACTGCTGAGCAGAGACTTCAAACCTTAGTACAGGCAGTTAATACGGCAGCTTCAAGTTTGCTTACTACTACCTCTATAGCATCAACTCCGACGCAAGCACAACACGCTTCTACTCAAGCTTTTACGGATGTGACGAATGTGGTACAAAATATGATAACTCAGCAGCAGTTTAAGCCGACGACAACGGTTAATCAAGGTACGCCGGTTAGAATATACGTTAATAAGGATTATAAATTCCCAAAAGCCATTTTATTAAAATCGAAGGTAATGAAATGAATGAAGAATTTGCAGCCTTAGAGACGTTTTTACTTCCTTTTAAAAATTTATTTGCTGAAGATGGTATTAACGAAATTATGGTTAATAAGCCCGGAGAAGCATGGGTTGAAAAAAAAGGCGATATATATTCTAAGCAAATACCGGAACTGGATAGCGAACATCTACTTGCATTAGGGCGTTTAGTCGCTCAATCTACCGAACAGATGATTTCAGAAGAAAAACCGCTTCTTTCGGCAACTTTGCCGAATGGCTACCGTATTCAAATAGTATTTCCTCCTGCTTGTGAGATAGGACAAATCATTTATGCTATAAGAAAGCCCAGCGGTATGAATCTAACTTTAGATGAATATGCTAAAATGGGGGCATTTGATGATACTGCAACAGAGAGTTTAGTAGATGAAGATGCAGTAATTTTAAATAATTTCTTAGCTGAAAAAAAGATTAAAGAATTTATTAGACATGCAGTTGTTTCAAAGAAAAATATCATAATTAGTGGCGGTACTTCAACCGGTAAAACTACTTTTACTAATGCGGCACTCACTGAAATACCTGCAATAGAAAGATTAATTACTGTAGAAGATGCTCGTGAGGTTGTGCTATCAAGCCATCCTAACAGAGTGCATTTACTGGCTTCCAAAGGAGGACAGGGGCGTGCAAATGTTACTACTCAAGATTTAATAGAGGCCTGTTTGCGTTTAAGACCCGATAGGATTATAGTAGGTGAGCTTCGAGGTAAGGAAGCGTTTAGTTTTTTGCGTGCTATTAATACAGGTCATCCCGGTTCAATATCAACACTGCATGCTGATAGTCCCGCTATGGCTATTGAGCAGTTAAAGCTTATGGTTATGCAAGCAGATCTTGGTATGCCGCCTGAAGAAGTAAAGAAGTATATTTTAACCGTTGTAGATATCGTTGTGCAGTTAAAACGCGGTAGCGGCGGGAAAAGATATGTTTCGGAAGTATATTATAAGAAGAACAAGAATGCTGAGGGGATGGTTTAAAAACGTCATTGCGAGGAAATTACGAAGTAATTGACGAAGCAATCTCAGGCCACAATCCTGAGATTGCCACGCTCCTTTTAGTCGCTCGCAATGACGTAAAAATTACTCCACGCAAAAACTAATATATAAGCATAAACTAGGAATATCAATTCATGGAATGGCATAAGATACTTAAAGTTACTAGAAATATATTCGGTCATGCTATAATTCATCCGGTTGTTATTTTTTGTACCATTTGGATAAGCGGTGCATTTGTGGCAATTTTTACTAATGAGGTTGGAGCTTTAGGTGTAAATATAAATGCTATAAATATTGCTTATAAGTGGGCTTACTGGCTTATTAACGTTTGGGGGCAGTTAAAAATTGCCGACTATAATTATTTAAAATTGAAGCTACTTGCCTCTCTTCTCAGTCCGGCTATTATTGTTATAATATTTTACATTAAAAATTTTGAAAGAATAAAATCATTACAATTTTTCAAACAAGATGAAAGAGTATATGGAGATGCAAGCTGGGCTAATCCGTCAGATATAGAGGCTGCAGGTCTTAGATCTAAGAAAGGTATGCTGATCGGTGTTGATGCCGGTGGATATTTTGTTGCAGACGGGTTCCAGCATGCTTTATTATTTGCTCCTACCGGTTCAGGTAAAGGTGTAGGGTTTGTGATACCTAACTTGTTATTTTGGAGTGATTCGGTAGTAGTGCATGACATAAAGCTCGAAAATCACGGGTTGACAAGTGGTTGGCGTGAGAAGCAAGGGCAGAAAGTTTTTGTATGGGAGCCTTCTAATCCTGATGGTGTTACTCATTGTTATAATCCGATTGATTGGGTTAGTACTAAGCCTGGGCAAATGGTTGATGACGTTCAAAAAATTTCAAATCTTATAATGCCGGAAAAGGATTTTTGGAATAATGAGGCACGAAGCTTATTTTTAGGCGTAACTCTATATTTAATAGCCGATCCTACTAAAACTAAATCTTTCGGTGAAGTAGTGCGTACTATGAGGAGTGACGACGTAGTTTATAATCTAGCGGTCGTACTCGATACGCTTGGTGGTGTAATACATCCTGTTGCATATATGAATATTGCGGCATTTTTGCAAAAAGCTGATAAAGAGCGTTCCGGCGTAATATCTACAATGAACTCATCGCTTGAATTATGGGCAAATCCACTTATTGATTCAGCTACAGCATCTTCTGATTTCAATATACAAGAATTTAAAAAAGTAAAAACAACCGTATATGTAGGGTTAACACCCGA
>NZ_JAQCNX010000006.1:0-61504 GCF_036857515.1 Candidatus Rickettsia tasmaniensis
CCAGAGGAAGAAGCTCCTTTTACATGATGGTTTTCAGGATCACGTAATAACGAAATAGGCGGCAATTCTGCTATTTCGCTTTGAGATATTTTAGGGCTAACAGGTTTGCTAAAGAATTTTATAAGATTTGCAGGTACGGATCTCGCTTCTTCAGGGAATTTTACTTTTTCACTTACAGGCTTTTGGTAAGAAGAAGTTATATTTATTTTATCATTGTTTTTAGTAGGGAATAATCTTATCGACGACAATCGTGAAAATACATTATGTAAAAAAGATTGTATACGATAGATTAAAAATTTACCTAGCTTAATAATAAAATTACTTAAAGAAGTAAATTTAATTTCAAATAAAACAACTAATATAATAAAGGTAAAAAATATTAATAATAAGTATAGTTGATTTGTAAATCGCTCAAAAAAATTAGAAGCTATTATTCCGATAGCTCCACCTGCATTTGCCGGTATGAATTCTAGCTTAATCTTAGATAATAATGTGCTACTGCTAACGAGAGCAAGCAACATTACAAACATACGGATAAATGAGCCACGATATCTTCCATACCAACAATTTCTCCCCCAAACAAAGCAAGCAAGCGGTATGATAAAAGCAGCCAACCCAAAAAATTGATATAAACAATCCGATAAATAAGAGCCAAAAATTCCGACTAAATTACTATGGTACTCTGTTGTGACCGAGTTAAAAGACGGATCGTCTATATTATAGGACGTGAGAACAGTAACAATCCCAAACCCGATTATCCCTAAGATAACCGCTTGTACCTTATTGTTTGAAAGAATTTTATTTATGTAATATAGCATAGTTTTAAATATTAAGCTAAATTATGAGTTTTATATCTTTTTCTATAATACTCTATAGGCTTTGCAATAAAGAAATAATTATTACTGTTATAAAAGTAACCAACGTATTAAGAAATGTCCCATTATCAGCCCAATTGAAATAGCAGGTAATATATTATACAAAACAATTAAATGACAACAATATATTGGGTAAGAGAGTAAAGCAATTAATTTGTCTAACTTATTATCTTTGGTTAAGTCAAATATTTTTCCTAAAGATAGAGCAAATAAACAATAAAAAAGTAATTTTTTTAGTTGAGGCTCTATTGGGATAAACGGAAAAGTAATAATTATTAATATATAAATAGAGTAATTGACTAAGCCAAGACTTTTTTTCGTTTATTTCTTGATTAGTATAAATATAAAATGCTTGACTACCAATTAAGAAAACTGCAAGTTCAGAAGGAAAGAATCTATAAGACCAAGAATCTCCTATAAATCCATTAAACTGCAGAATAATTCTAGTAATTAAAGATATACAAATTATGGATAAAATATAGATATTTTTCTTTTTTAGAATCCAAGGTACCATTAAATAAAAAGAAATTTCTAACCCAATTGACTAACCAGGAGGTATCAACAAAAATTGATAAAGAGGAGGCGTGGAGTCAATAAAATATTTTGTAAAATGTACTGTATTATTATGAATTCCAATAAACATTGTTACATTTTGCAACAACATTGTTAGGTTTGTAAAAATTAAAAAAACCAGCCGGAAATGGAAGATTACACAATTGCCTTAAAAAAGAAAATTTTTGCTGCAAAAAGAAAGTAACTAAAATACAAAAGATATAAGTAGGATAAAGCCTTAAATATCTACTTTTCCAAAATTTTATTTTGCTTGTATAATTGCTCTGAATCATAGCCATATAAAAGCCGGAAATCATGAAAAAAGATTGTACTGCAATTGTTGCACCTATAAATTTAAGAAATGGATTAGAAGTTGAATGTGCAGCCACAACAGAAAGAGCAAATAATAACCTAACTACACCCATTATGTTAAATAATAATTATATTAGCAATTATATAATATCCAAAACCTAAATCAAGTAACATAGCAGCACTGCTCAATAATAGGATAAGTTATTTACATTAAAAGAGCCATTTTGTATTATGAAAAATATATTTTTTTACTTGAGGGAAAGGTAACCAAAATTCATGACCATAAAAATCCACACGGAAAAAGATTTCATAAAGATGCGGGCAGCAGGAAAATTAGCTGCAGAGACGCTCGATTTTATTACTGATCACGTAAAACCGAACGTCACTACTAATAGTTTAAATGGCCTTTGTCATAATTTTATTACTTATCATAATGCCGTTCCTGCACCGTTAAATTACAAAGGCTTTCCGAAATCGATTTGTACTTCTATAAATCATGTGGTTTGTCACGGTATTCCAAACGATAAACCGTTAAAAAACGGTGATATAGTAAATATTGATGTTACGGTAATTTTAGACGGTTGGTACGGTGATACTAGCCGTATGTATTATGTCGGTGACGTAGCAATTAAGCCAAAGCGTCTTATTCAAGTAACTTATGATGCAATGATGAAAGGGATTGAAGTAGTTAGACCCGGTGCTAAACTCGGTGATATCGGACATGCTATTCAAAGCTATGCCGAGAAACATAATTATTCTGTGGTTAGAGATTATACGGGTCACGGTATCGGAAGAGTTTTTCATGACGAACCGTCAATATTAAATTACGGTCGCAGCGGCACGGGTCTAACGTTAGAAGAAGGGATGTTTTTCACCGTTGAACCTATGATAAATGCCGGTAATTATGACACTATATTAAGTAAATTAGATGGATGGACAGTTACTACACGTGATAAATCATTATCGGCTCAATTTGAGCATACTATAGGCGTGACTAAAGACGGTTTTGAAATATTTACGTTATCACCTAAAAAACTTGATTATCCTCCATACTAAACTGTAGGGTAAAAATTGA
This sequence comes from Candidatus Rickettsia tasmaniensis, assembly GCF_036857515.1. Lineage (NCBI taxonomy): Bacteria > Pseudomonadati > Pseudomonadota > Alphaproteobacteria > Rickettsiales > Rickettsiaceae > Rickettsia > Candidatus Rickettsia tasmaniensis. The sequence continues at coordinate 2,815 of NZ_JAQCNX010000006.1, forward strand.
TTTTGTTGTATGGCTATCTATGTCATTCCCGCGGGACATTGTTGCGTGGATCGAAAAACGCACTCAGTGTCATCCCGTGGCTTGACCACGGGATCCAAAAAGCATTTAAAAAGACTAGATCCCGCGATCAAGCTAGCTAGGATGACATTAAAGATTACTGGATTCCCGCTTTTAGCTAGGAATGACATCAGCAACATTTTACTTATTTATGATTTGAATAAACATAAAGAATGTTAGAAAATAATTTGTTAGAATTTAGTAATGATGAAATAGATACGCCTCATTATATAGGTCACCGTAAAAGAGTAAAAGAACGCTTCGTTGCCGCTGGAGCAGAACATTTTTCTGAGTACGAATTACTTGAAGTAATGTTATTTACGGCTATCCCTTGTAAAGACATAAAACCTCTTGCTAAAAAATTACTTGATCATTTTGATATTACGGATTTAATTAACCGTGATAAGGAAAGGCTACTTAGTATTAAAGGCACCAATGAAAATTTATATATCAATTTTGCTCTAATACGTGAGCTGATAAATTAGAGTATTGAAACAAAAAATAACAAATAAAAATATTAGTGCTTCTTGGAGTTCTTGGATTGATTATTTAAAAGTTAATATGGGCAATATGCGACTCGAGCAATTTCGTATATTATTTTTGAATAAGAAAAATATTTTAATTGCTGATAAGGTTTTAAGTCAAGGAACTATAGACCAAGCTGCGGTATATCCACGTGAGATAATTAAACGAGCTTTATTTAACGAAGCAAGCAGCCTTATACTTGTGCATCATCATCCAAGCGGTAGCCCTGAACCTTCAAAAGCCGACATTCATATGACAAATAAGATAGTAGAGACATGCCAAACCGTAAATATTATAGTACATGATCACGTCATTATAAGTAATAACAAATATTATAGTTTTAAATCTAATATGTTCCTATGAATATAAATAGCTACAATACATTATTTATTTTTTCTTTTATATCCACCACTATATTAACATATATATTAACTAAATATCTTCCTACTATCGGTTTAGTTGATATACCAAGTAACCGTCGTTCTCATGATAAGATAACACCGCGCGGCGGCGGTCTTGCTATTGTAGTTGTTGTAATGATTGCTTTGAGCGGGTTTGAATATATAACGAGCAATAACTTTGTTAATTCAATAAAAATATTACCGTTATTATTGGCAATTGCTTCGATTTCCTTTTTAGATGACTTAAAAGTCGTACCTATTCTAATTCGTTTAATAGTCCACTTAATTTGTGCAGCTTTTGCTATTTTTCTTTTTTCGCAGCTAAATTCTGTACATATACTAATATATTCTATTTTAGTTATAGCTTTAAGCGGTTTTATTAATATATATAATTTTATGGACGGTATAGACGGTATGAGTTGTGTGGAATCTATCCATCTATCTAGCACTATGCTTATATTATGTTTTTTACAATTTCCGGCTATTAATAATCCATATTTTATAGCTAGTGTAAATATTATTATTCTTGGTTGTTCTTGTGGTTTTTTAATATTTAATTGGCATCCGGCAAAAATATTTTTAGGAGACGTGGGAAGTATTAGTCTTGGATTCTTAACGGGTCTTTGTTTGCTCCTGCTGGCTCTTACAAGCACTAATTTATTTATAGCTTGTGCTATTGCTAGCTTATATTACATCACTGATGCAGTGCTAACCATATTAATTCGGCTACTCAATAAAGAAAAAATTTGGCAGCCTCATTTAAAGCATTTTTTTCAAAAAGCAGTACAAAAAGGTAAATCTCATAAACAAGTAGTATCGATTATAGCAGTTTGTAATATATTTTTAATGATCATATCGGTTACATCTTTACATTTTCCCGTAATATCTATAATACTTGCTTTAGCCGTCATAACTTTAACAGTGCAGAGTTTATTAAAATGAAGCTAATTAAAGAGGATATCGATAAAATAGTTAGACATATATTTGCCAAACAACATCCATTGCTGCCTGAAATCATGATTAACTGGAATAAAATAGTCGGGTTTAACTTCAGCACTAAAGCATTACCTTTAAAAATCACCACCTATACTTATAAAAAACAAAAGATTAATACGCTGTTTATACAAGCTGAAGATAATGCTACTGCAGCAGAATTACCTTATTATCAAGATATTATTCTAGAACGTATTAAAATTTATTTAGGCTTTGCAGCAATACATCAAATGAACGTAACATTTTATAAAGGAAAAAAGAGTCTTTAGATTAAGAGTTTGTTGGCATGAATATCAATGCTATCTCTACTATAACTCCGCAAGCTTGTAGGTGTTGTTGCCTGGCTCAGTTTATGTCATTCCCGCGGAAGCGGGAATCCAGTAAAACATAAAAAAACAAGTTTTTTATATGTTTAGTTTACCAAATATGTAACTTCTATATCAATATTGAAGTTATTTTACTGGATTCCCGCTTCCGCGGGAATGACATCGTATGGGCTTTTCGAACCATACAACAACTCCGCAGCCGTAGGATCTAGGAAAAATAATAAAAATGCTGTAAATCAGAATTTTTTACTGGATTGCTTCGTCAATTACTTCGTAATTTTCCTTGCAATGACAAAAAAGCTGAATCATGCGACAATACCTTGCAGTCGCTTAGCTCATGACGTCTCAGTATCCACGTAGGCAATACCAAGGCACACAAACAAAAAAGGAGTCTTTATTAAAGACTCCTTTTTCGTGTTAAGCTTGTAAAAAGATTTAAGACTAATTACATATCAAATCTTAATCCTGCCATTAAGTTATGACCTTTATAACGGGTTCCGCCAAATTTAACTTTATCCCCGTCAATAGTTTTGGTGGTACTTTTTGTTTTACCATAGTCTCTCCAGCTATAAACTAGTTCAGCTTTTACACCTTGTGCAACTTCAAATGAAGTTCCTAAAGATAATTGATAAGCAAAGTTAGTTTTGTTTTTAGTAGTACTGTTGAAAGTGTCAGTTACACCATCTTTAATATCTTTAGAGTTAATTTTTTCCTTTACAAAAGCAGCACCAACACCTGCACCTGCAAATACTTTAAACATGCTTAAATCGATGAAATCAACATAACCGTTAAGTAATAAACTTACAATAGTAGGTTTATTTTTTACTGAGAAAGAATCACCGTCTGGATAAGTTTTTGATTTCTTTAAATGACTACTTGCTACCGTTCCAATTGTTAAATCGGTTCTTAGATTATCCATGATATAGTAACCCGCACCGATCTCACCTGTAAATCTTGTATTAGACTTTAACTTAAAACCTGCTCCTTTAGGTTTTGTTTTGTTAAAAATCACACCGCCGGCATTAAGTTTTAAATACCATTGATTTTCCACAGATGATGACATCGATGAATTAGTAGATGAATCTACAGAAGAATTCATATCGTAATCAGCAAATGAAAGACCGGAAGTTAAAAGTGCTGTGCTTACAGCTGCTATTAAAAGTAATTTTTTCATATTGTTAAATTTTTCCTTTAAATTTTATTAGTTGTTAGTAAAAACGATATTAGATAATAATTTTACAAATTTTTACCTAAATTCGATAAAAAATAGTTTTAAGTAACATTTCTGAGTTGTCATCTAATATCACCCCGTGGCTTAACCACGAAATCCAGTCTTTTTTTTGTATTTCTAGATACCGTGGTTAAGCCACAGTATGATATTATGATATTACCTAAAACTATTAATATATTCTTGTTAATTATATATCAAATCTTATACCGGCTGTTAAGTTGTGGCTTTGATAACGCATACCACCGGTTGGTACACTTGTTCCTTGGTAAATTACATTCCTACTTTTTGTTCTACCATCATCTATCCAGCTATAAGCTAGTTCTACTTTAACACCGTCGACAATTTGTGCAGAAGCACCTAAAGTTAGCTTGTAAGAAATATTAGTTCTGTTTTTAGTGTTAGATGAAAGACCGGTTATCCCATTATATGTAATTTTTTCTTTAACTAATGCAGGACCAACACCGGCACCAGCAAAAACATCGAACATATCAAAATTAGTTAAATCTACATAACCGTTAATAAGTAAACGTGTAATAGTAGGTTTATGGCTTGCTGAAACATTAGTACCGGTAAAAGGTGCATTAGTCGCAGCTCTGGATTTCTTTAACTTTCCACCGATTATAGTACCTAAAGTTAAATCGGCTCTAAAGTTTTCGGAAATATAATAACCGATACCTAAATCAACTGGAACAGTTGTATTAGATTTTAATTTAACACCGGCTGCCTTATCTTTTTCTGCATTAAACATTGCTGCACCGGTATCTATTCTTAAATACCACTCATTATCTATGCCCTCGGCAAATGATACGCTAGAAGATAAAATTGTTGCACTTGTAGCAGCTATTAAAAGTAATTTTTTCATGATTAGTACCTCAAATTAAATAATTAAACATTATCTTAATGGCATATATAACATGTTATATTTTTTAGTGCTATATTTAATCGGCAATTAGATTCATATAATAAAGCTTTTATTAAGTTTTGTGACAAAATAAACACATATAGTTAATTCATGTTATTTTAGGTTCTGTGAAGATTTCTAAAAGATTTAATTTTGGCTATTTTTTGCTATAAATTATAAGACTTTTTTGAAATAGGATTAACTATTCCTTCAAAAGGCTTATAATTTTTGCTTAAAAATATCTCAAAATAACAAATCAATTAGAAATCTTCACAGAACCTATGTATTTATTAAACTTATCTTTTTCATCTTTAAATTTATCGGCATCAGGCAAAGCAGGTTTTTTTTTGGTAATATTTTTCCATCCTTTATTTTCTATAAAATCTTTTGCACGTTCTACCCATTCTATTAACCCCGGTGATTCGGGTTTAATAGCACCTATAGGACAATCAAGAACACAAACGCCGCAATCTATACATTCATCGGGGTTAATGACTAACATAAAATCATCTTCCCTTTCACCTTCATAAAAACAATCTACAGGACATACTTCAACACAATCGGTATATTTACATTTTACGCATTCATCGGTTACAACATAAGTCATTTTATTATCTGTTTTTGATTTTGTCGATTAATATAGAAGTTCTTAAAAGTAATACTAATAAAAAATATAATATAAAACTAATAAACATGATAATTAAAGGCTTTAGCATTGAAGAGTGAATAGTTGGACTCCCTAGCCTTAAAACACTAGCAGGCTGATGCAGGCTATACCAAATATTTACCGAGAATTTTACTATCGGTATGTTAATCAGTCCGATAAGAGCAATAATAGAAGAAGGATTTTGTGCCTTTCTTATATTATCCGCACTATTCACTATAATAATATAGCTTAAATATAATAAAAATAATATGAGCATGGATGTAAGTCTTGCATCCCAAACCCACCATGTCCCCCATATAGGCTTTCCCCATAAAGAACCTGTTACTAAACTAATCAAAGTAAAAGTAGCCCCAACGTAACTAGAAGCTACGGCTAGCAAATAACTAATGGTAGTTTTCCATACTAAATAGCTAAAGCTGCATGCTGCCATGAAAACATAAACACCAAGAGCCATCCAAGAGGCAGGGACATGAACATACATAATGCGTACAAAATCACCTTGCTGATAATCTACCGGCGAAACTATGAGGGCTAAATAAAGACCTATAATCATCATTACGCAAGTAGATATAGCTAATATAGGTATTATAACCTTTGATAATTTATTAAAATAATAGGGGGTTAATAGTTTTAGCATGTTTTCTTACTTCTTTATGTCATTCTTACAATCCTCTATGTCATTCTGTGGCTAAAAATAACAGTTCTTATCCTCTTAAAAAACTCTTTCATTAATAGCCCCGAATCTTCGGCAAGAATTCCGCTATATATTTCCGGTCTATGAAAACAAGCACTACTGTTAAAATATCGCAAATTACTTTCGACTGCTCCGTGCTTGGAATCAGAAGCCCCGTAAAATAAACGTTTTAACCTGCTATGAGCTATAGCTGCCGCACACATAGCACAAGGTTCTAAAGTAACGTAAATATCATAATCATTTAAATTTTTAGAAGATATACGATTACATGCTTCATTAATAGCAATAATTTCAGCATGATAAAGAGCGTTATTTTTTTCTTCCGTATTGTTATGGGTACTAGCAATAATTTTCTGATTTAACCTATCTACAATTACCGCTCCGACCGGGACTTCATTTTTATCAAAAGCAATCTTGGCTTGTTTTAAAGCTTGCTCCATGAAAAAATTATTAAAATTAGCTTCTTTATCTAACAATATATTCACGGTAATTTACGTGTTCTTCGATTCCAAAAGGATCTTGGTGGATAATTATTTCAGCCTCCGGAAATTCCTGCAATATTTCAAAAGCAATCTCATCGCTAATTTTATGAGCATTATAAAGCGACATATTGCCGTCCATTTCCAGATGGCACTGGATAAAAGCTTTTTGACCGGCATATCTAGTTTTCATTTCGTGCATACCTTTTGCCCCTAAATGGTTATTAACTATCGAGATAATTTTTTGTCTATCTTGTTCGGGTAATTCATGATCTACTAAATTTTTAAATGCCTTTTTAAATAAAGAATAAGAAGAGTGAAATATATATAACGAAATAACTACACCAAATAATGGGTCAACAAACCAAAAATAATCACTTAAATTTATAGAGATAATTACTATAACATTAGTTAGTAAGTCCGTGAAATAATGAAGCTTATCGGCTTTTACTATTTCCGATCCTGTTTTTTTAATTACATAAGTTTGGTAAAGCACTAAAATAATTGTTAAGAATATACATACATACATTACAGTAGTACCGTCGCTAATATTCTCCGGTTTTGTTTTTTCAAATAAAGATTTAACCGAAGAAAAGCCTACAAAAAAAGCTGAAGCAAAGAAAAATATCGATTGAGAAAAAATTGTTAAATCCTGCATTTTTTCATACCCGAATCGATGATGATGATCCGGCGGTTGCAGGGCAAATCTTAAAGCTATTAGATTAATAAAGGAGGAAGTTATATCAAGCATTGAATCAATTAAAGAAGCAAGGATTGATTGCGAATCGGTAACAACCCAAGCATATAATTTTATACTTAAAATAATTAATGCCGTAGTAACCGATAAATAAGATGCCGATTTTATTAACCGATTACGGCTATTAGTATCCATGACAAATCTTTCCAATTTATTTTTTGTAGTTTAACAAAGAAAATATAAAATTCAATTATAATGAGGTCCCGTGAACAAAATTAAAAATAATATTTTAAAAAACAAATAATTTAAATTATGTTTACAGAATCTAGTTTTAGCTTTACAAAATTCTAAAAACCATATACTTGTTAATTATATATTAATTTAGAGAGAATTATATGAAACTATTATCTAAAATTATGATTATAGCTCTTGCAGCTTCTATGTTACAAGCCTGTAACGGTCCAGGCGGTATGAATAAACAGGGTACAGGAACACTTCTTGGCGGTGCTGGCGGCGCATTACTTGGTTCTCAATTCGGTAAGGGCAAAGGACAGCTTGTTGGAGTAGGTGTAGGTGCATTACTTGGAGCAGTTCTTGGTGGACAAATCGGTGCAGGTATGGATGAGCAGGATAGAAGACTTGCAGAGCTTACCTCACAGAGAGCTTTAGAAACAGCTCCTAGTGGTAGTAACGTAGAATGGCGTAATCCGGATAACGGCAATTACGGTTACGTAACACCTAATAAAACTTATAGAAATAGCACTGGTCAATATTGCCGTGAGTACACTCAAACAGTTGTAATAGGCGGAAAACAACAAAAAGCATACGGTAATGCATGCCGCCAACCCGACGGACAATGGCAAGTTGTGAATTGATAGACAAAACGTCATTGCGAGGAAAATTACGAAGTAATTGCCGAAGCAATCTCAGGCATTTTATTATTTCATGAGATTGCCACGCAGCTTATGGCTGCTCGCAATGACGTTATAACAAAAGGAGCAACCTATGACTTTCATAATAACAAGTACGGCATTTAAACATAATGCTCGCATTCCTGATAAATTTACTTGTAAAGGACAAAATGTTTCACCGCATCTAGAATGGAGTCATGCTCCTTCAGATACTAAATCTTTTGCACTTATAATGGATGATCCGGATGCACCGGTAGAAATAGCACCGCCACATGGTATATGGGATCATTGGGTGATATATAATATTTCTGCTTCTATTACTAAGCTTTCAGAAGGACAAATAGATAGTAGTATTAAAATTTTAAATAATAGCTGGCAAGAAAAAAAATACGGCGGTCCTTGTCCACCTGCCGGCAAACCTCATCGTTATTTTTTTAAACTATATGCTCTAAATGATTATCTTAAGCTTGATGAGAATGCTAGCAAGCAAGATTTAGTATTAGCCCTGCAAAAACATTTACTTGCCGAGGCAGAACTAATCGGCATTTATTCTATTTAATGAATGCTATTTATTGCCCACTGTGGTCATCCCGTGGCTTGACCACGGGATCTAGAAAAATAACTTAAAACATTAATAACTTTAGTATTTATTACTGGATCTCGTGGTCAAGCCACGGGATGACAGAAGTGAACTGACACATGCAAAAACCTATAATCGAGTTTCGTAACGTATCTAAAAAATTCGGTAATAAATTGCCGATAAATAACGTTAGTTTCACTGTCAAAAAAAATAATATCACTACTTTAATCGGACCTAACGGTGCAGGTAAAACTACCATAGTACGATTAATGCTTGGACTTGAAAAACCTACAAACGGCAAGATTATAATTGATCCCAAACTAAAAATTGGATATGTACCGCAGAAGTTCGGATTAACCCCTGATTTACCTATTACAGTAAAAAAATTTTTAGAGTTGTTAGCACCGAGTAATTTTAATAACAATATTAAAGAGATTAACTCATTTATTGATTTGGAACATATAAAAGATCAAGAAATTTCTAAGCTCTCAGGAGGACAGTTTCAAAAGGTAGTTCTTGCATGTTCAATAGTTAATAATCCCAACTTAATTATTTTAGATGAACCGTTACAGTCTTTAGACGTAACAAGCCAACAAGAATTTTATCAGCTTATTAATTTGATTCGTAAAAAGCTAAATATTACGGTTTTTATGATTTCTCATGATTTATTTACCGTAATACAAAACTCCGATCAAGTGATATGCTTAAACGGTCACATATGTTGCAGCGGAATACCAAATGAAATAACTCCTAACTCTGAATTCTCAAATGCACTTTCTGCTCTAGGCTTCTATACCCACCACCATGACCATAAGCATTAGAATTCTTACATAACTTATTTGTCTCCAAAAGGATCTCTCCTTATTAGCTATGTTATGCAAGAATTCTATTATACTTGAATTGTATTCCACGCTCACCTAAGCTTGTTCTGTAGCATCATCTATCACCTCTACTTTTTTAATGCATTGTGATCCGTATTATCGAACTGAGTTAAATCATTTTCATTTGTATTACCTGATTCTTGTTGGCCTGTTATCACATTAAACAATTCTTTCGTAGTGAGCCTGACCTTAGATAAGCTTTTTACCTTATAACTATTTTCAATAAAGAGTTTCTGCTGACCTACTTCCATAGCAAGTAATTCTTTCACACTAACACCGGCGTCAGTCAAACTTTTTATATTATAGTCATTTTCAACAAAGAATTCTTGTTTATCGTTTTCTATATTCGAAATTTGTGCAAAAGTAAAACCTATGTTAAGCAACGATATTTCCTCTTCTGTTAAATCTCGGTTCATTTGCTTACTTATTATAATTTGTTGTAGTAATTTACTATCAGTTTTTAGCTCTTCAATAGTAGAATATTGATTAACCTGGTTATTAGCATTTTTTCCTAAGTTTAATTCTATTGTTGGTACTTCTCTTGTAATAGGATAAACATTTGTTGCATCGCCATATATAAATCTTGCTCCATTGGTTTTGGATGAAGTATAGTGTTTATATCAAGTGTAGGAGTTTGTGCACCACATCCTACATATAAATTTAATGCTTGTTTTTGTAATGCTTCTCTCAATTTATTTATTATAGGTACAAATAATAATTTGTCTTCTTTCCCTAAATACTCAAATGAATCTAGTACCATAGAAGTGGCTTTTGCATTCTTTTTTCCCTCTCCAGCAAGCCAAGCATATGACTGAGCTCCTATATTGCCTTTATCATCCGTAATTATATAAAAACCGGCATTTGCTTTACTCATACCGTCTAAAACACATCTTTCGGAATCATGTCCTATAGATTGGCAAGAATTACTAAATTTACCAAGCATAAAACCTTTCATATCATCGGCAGGTAATTTAGAAAAATTATACTTTTTGCCTTTTACCTCTATATCAAAATTAATATCAGGCATATAATCTTCTTTTATAAAGTTCAATGCTTTTTGAAAACTATTATTATCTAGTTTTCCTTTTAAAGAAAAATTAGCTAAATTTTTTGCATGTAATTTATTTTCTTCTGATAATTCTTCTTCGTTGTACTTATAAGATTCTTTAATCACTATTTCAGTTACTTGATTTACTAATTCTTTAAATCATTTTTAGTTATCTGCTGAAAATCATTTAATGTATTTTCTTTAAGAATTTTTTGAAATTTTTCAGTTTTTTCCAGTAAGTGTGCATTACTGAAAATATATAATGAGTCTCTTCCAGATTTATTTAAAATTTGAAAAAATTCAAATGTTTTGGAAGACAATTTTTGTGGTAAATTAAATTGAAAACTCAATTCTATTGTTTCTTTTGTATCATAATTAACAGTTTTTAACTAACTTTTCATATCTTCTAAATTTCCAAAGTAAGTAGATAATTTTTTAGCCATTTCTAAAGAATCTAAACCGCCATTCTCCGTATATAAGTCAGCGATTATTCGACAATATGGCAATACTTCCTTACATAGTTCTTTACTAATAAGATTTTTTTAAGGCGTGTATGTGTACTTAAATATTGCTTATGTATTTTTTCAAAAACATCATTAGTATTTAATTGATCAAAATTATTTTCTAATAATTCTTTTAATGTATCACTAGCTTTCGCTAGTTTTTTGTTTAATTGTTCTAAGCATTTCTTCGGATCTTTTTTATCTATCCATTCTTCGGTAGTTAATAAATTATAAATTTTTTCAATACTATTAAATGTAACTTTCATTAATTTCTTCTTTTATAATTATTCTACAGAAGACCATAAAACATGGTAATTTTTAGAAAATAGCAAGGATTAGATTAATTTTTCTTAACGAAATCAAGGGATGAGTGTTAAGGATAATTTAGAAATACATCAAATAGCAAATTATATAGAGTAACTTGCTATTTATATTAGATCACACCAAATATTGCTTTAAATATCTACCGGTATGGCTTTCCTCACAGGCAGCGATGTCGGCAGGGGTGCCACATACAACTATCTTACCACCTTTGTCGCCACCTTCAGGACCGACGTCAATAATATAATCTGCAGTTTTTATAACATCTAAATTATGCTCGATAACTAAAACGGTATTGCCCATATTAACAAGTTTATGTAACACTTTTAACAATTTATTAATATCGTCGATATGTAATCCCGTAGTCGGTTCATCAAGTATATAAAGCGTTTTACCGGTTGAACGTCTTGATAATTCTTTAGCAAGCTTAACGCGTTGTGCTTCACCACCTGAAAGAGTAGTAGCAGACTGACCGATTTTAATATAGCCTAGACCCACTTCATTTAAGGTAATTAATTTTTCATAGATTAACGGTATTTTTTCAAAAAACTGCATTGCATCTCCTACAGTCATCATCAAAATATCGGCAATAGATTTACCTTTATATTTTATTTCAAGCGTTTCTCTATTATATCTGTGACCGTTACAAATATCACACTTTACATATACGTCAGGTAGGAAATGCATCTCTATTTTTATTAGCCCGTCACCTTGGCATGCTTCACATCTACCGCCTTTAACATTAAACGAAAATCTGCCTACTTTATACCCTCTAGCTTTTGATTCAGGTAATTCTACAAACCAATCCCTAATATGGGTAAAGGCACCTGTATAAGTCGCAGGGTTTGAACGAGGAGTTCTACCTATCGGGGATTGATTAATATCGATAATTTTATCAATATATTCAAGTCCTTTTAACTCTCTATATTTGCCGGGAAATACTTTGCTAGTTGGCTCTAAATGCTTTAGAGCCGCTTTATATAGAGTATGAATCATCAAGCTTGATTTACCGCTTCCAGATACTCCCGTTATAGCGGTAAAAGTACCAAGCGGAATTTTGATATCAACATTATCTAAATTGTTGGAAATCGCCCCAAGTAATTCAATTGCCCTATTATCATGCCCTACTCTTGTTTCAGACGGCACTTTGATTGTTTGACGACCGCTTAGATACCTACCTGTGATACTTTCTTCAAAATTCTTTATTTCTTCAGCATTTCCTTCCGCAATAACACGACCGCCGTAAATACCGGCTCCCGGTCCTATATCAATAATATGGTCTGCTTCATATATTGTTTCTTCATCATGCTCGACTACCAAAACGGTATTACCCAAATCTCTAAGCCTTTTTAGTGTCTCAATTAATCTTGTATTATCTCGTTGATGAAGACCAATAGACGGCTCATCAAGTACATATAAAACACCGCTCAGTCCTGAACCTATTTGAGATGCAAGACGAATACGCTGACTTTCTCCCCCCGATAAAGTACCTGCTTCTCGTGATAACGTTAGATAATCAAGCCCGACATTCATAAGAAATTTTAATCTCTCGGTAATTTCTTTGAGTATACGCTCAGCAATAAATAATTGCTTTTTATTTAATTTTTCTTCTAAGTGACTAAACCATTTTTGCAAGGCTGCAATACTCATACCTGCTACTTCGCCTATATGAAAATTTGCTATTTTAACGCATAATGCTTCGTCTTTTAATCTAAACCCTGAACAAGCAGTACATTTATGCTCTGACTTAAATTTAGCTAGTTCTTCTTTAATTAAAACCGATTCTATAGTACGGTCCTTTTCTTGCAAACTTGGTATTATACCGGCAAAAGGTTGTTTTATTATTTGCGTTTTAGAACCATCGTGAAATTCAAACTTTATTGCCTCTTCTCCTGAACCTTCAAATAAAATATCCTTAACATTTTGTGATAAACTTACAAAAGGTACTTCAATAGAAAATTTATAATGATCGGCAAGAGCCTTTAATGTCTCTAGGATAAATTTAGAAGCTGTACTACCCCAAGGCACTATTGCACCGTCTTTAATAGAAATTCTTTGATCCGGAACTATTAAATCTCTATCAAAGAAAAACTCCTTACCTATCCCTTCACATTTAGGACATGCTCCAAAAGGGCTATTAAAAGAAAAGATTCGAGGCTCTATCTCAGTAAGCTGAAAACCCGATACCGGACAAGAATATTGCTCGGAAAAAGTAACACGCTGATTTTTTTCAAACTCGCTCTTAACAGCCGGCGGTAATTCTACAATTTCCAAATAAGTAATACCCTCGGCAAGATTTAACGAACTCTCTAAGCTATCTGCAAGTCTATTACCTAAACTTTCGTCTAGAACTATTCTATCAACGATCACTTCTATATTATGCTTCTTATTTTTATCAAGTTTCGGTAAATCATCAATTTCGCAAACTTCCCCGTTAACTATTAATTTCTGAAAGCCTTGCTTTTTCAGATTCATAATTTCACGCTTGAACTCACCCTTATGTCCTCTAACAATAGGAGCGAGTAAATATATTTTCGTACCCTTAGGTAGTTCGTTAATTATATCTACCATCTCGGAAACTGTTTGGCTATGTATCGGAAGACCGGTTGCCGGAGAGTAAGGAATACCCACCCTTGCATATAATAACCTAAGATAATCGTAAATTTCCGTTATAGTTCCAACCGTAGAACGTGGATTTTTGGAAGTAGTTTTTTGGTCAATTGCAATAGCAGGCGATAATCCGGAAATAGATTCTACATTAGGTTTATTTTGTAAATGTAAGAATTGCCTTGCATATGAAGATAAACTTTCAACATATCGCCTTTGACCTTCTGCATAAATAGTATCAAACGCTAAAGAAGACTTGCCTGAACCGCTAAGACCGGTGATAACAACAAATTTATTCCTTGGAATATTAACATTTATATTTTTTAGATTATGCTCTTTAGCACCGCATACCTTAATATATTCTTGGTTCATAATCACTTCACTACAAAATTTTTGAGATATTTTTTAAAAAACCTGTAGTATTATAGGCTCTTTTATTTTATTATTGCAATACTAATATTTTAAAGTAGGTAGTAATCTATGGCAGGTAGTTTAAATAAAGTAATATTAATAGGTAATGTAGGGCGTGATCCGGAAATGAGAACTACGGGCGAAGGGAAAAAAATCATTAATCTTTCCTTAGCAACAACCGAAACTTGGAAAGATCGCATTACCAGCGAACGAAAAGAACGAACTGAATGGCATAGAGTAGTGATATTTAGTGAAGGGTTAGTATCTGTTGTAGAACGCTATGTCACAAAAGGTAGCAAATTATATATTGAAGGTTCATTGCAAACCCGTAAGTGGAATGATAATTCAGGTCAAGAAAAATATACCACGGAAGTTGTGTTACAAAACTTTAATTCACAATTAATATTATTAGATAGTAAAAACTCTAATAATCATACTCAAGATTCAGGGCATAGCGAATATAAACATCCTGAAACTAAAAATCATTCCTTTGACCATAGCGACTTAGACGACGAAATACCGTTTTAATCAAAATTGTTATGAAAAATTTTATTTGGGCAATAATATTTTTAATACCAATATTTCTTTCAGGGTGTTCTACTACTCATGATGTAGCTAGCAGGGTAAAGCATTCGCAAGATATAGCAACTCAAAATAACTTTCAGATGAGGCTAGTAAACGGTGGTGATTTTACTCTTACGACTTATCAGCGTATTACCGACCGTAATCTACCTTTTGTATTCTATATTGAGGGAGATGGACATCTTGCGGATGGATCTGCTAATTCCGACAACCCTACTCCCGTTAATCCGATGCTCTTAAAGCTTGCTACAATGGATAAAAGACCGAATATTGTTTATATAGCAAGACCTTGCCAATATACTCCTTTAGAAATGAACTCAAAATGCATTAGCGATTATTGGTTAGATAAAAGAATGGGGCAGGAAGTCGTAGATTCAATTAACAATGTCATAAATATTATCAATAACGGACAAAAATTTAGCTTAGTCGGCTTCTCCGGTGGCGGCGGGCTTACAATATTAATTGCCGCTCAAAATAATAATGTTAAAGATGTTATAACGATTGCTGGTAATTTAGATACTAAAAAGTTTGATAAATATCATAATTATCGTGGTTACTTAGTTAAATCCTTAAACCCGATAAATTATGCAAGACAGGTTAATAATATCCCTCAATTACATCTCTCCTGTATGGATGACAAAAGAGTCCCGCCTTTCATAGCAGCACTTTACGTAAAAACAAGTAACTCACCGTGTGTAAAAAAGCAAACTTTTCCTAATATTTCTCATGCAAAAGGTTGGGATAAAGTTTGGTCTAATATATTAGATATTCCTCTGATTTGTAATTAGGCATTAGGAAATATTATTAATTTATATTCAAGCACTTATCATGGCTTTTGCCCTTAATGTTATGCCGGCTGTATCAAATTGTTTTAGACATTTCCAATCTTTAAACGCTTTATTTCCGTAACATTTACATATGCTGTATCAGCTGCTTGTATGTATGTTATTAGCTCTTTTGGTTTTCCTCATTTAATAAAAACCTTTGGAAACTAGGGAGTATTAATTATTATGATTCCAACAAGTATTGGATTTGGTATATTTCATTTTGAAAAATTGGAGAAAGAAAGTGGAAATTATCCGACAAAATCTTTTGCTCCTTCTCCGGTGATGTCTGCTTAATTGATAAATATTTATAGCAGGTTTCCTGTAATATCTCTTAGTTTAAGACACTCAGCAAAAATTATAAAATTGCGTATTATTAGAGAATTAAAGAAAACAATCAGAAGTTTTAATAATTATAATCTATAATATTGCCGACGTTTCACTAAGCCTTGCAGCTTAAGACCGCCTTTAGCACACATCCATCGCAGTAACTCGTTAGCAGCGTTTGCATATTCACCTCGGTTTAGCTTTTGCCGCAATGTTGATGCTTGAAATGCCCCAGCCCCACAGTTGAAAATAAACGAGATTAAGGCGGCTTGTTGGTTTTCGGTTAATGGCACACCCTAGTGGACGATTATCGATACATTTACCAGCTTCGAGTAATTATTATTTATCTTTCTACAGATCCTCGCTTGCTTTTTTGCGATATATTCTTGGGAGTAGTGGGAGTAGTAATAGAATGAGGAAGGGGAGATTTATGTTTGTTAATAGTAGCCCTTATGCGTTCTAGTGTTTGTTTAGTATTTTTATTAGCATGTGTTATAGCATCCATATAAAAATACCTACTTCTTTCTGTTCTTTTTTGAAAGCTTCTTTATTTCCTATGTTAGCCAAAGCTTTAAAACTATGTTTTATAACTTGTCCAATATTTTTAAAAACATGCGAATTATCTTTTTTAGCTGTTTCTTTGCACCATATATCTAGATTCTCTAATTCTTTTTTGATTTCTTGAGAAATTGCTTTTTTGTTTTCAGGATTTTCCTTCCCTTTTTCATAAGTATTAATAATCTTTTCTAATTTTTCTTTAAACTCTTTTTCGTTATTACTCGGTTTTAAATTAAGCATTACACCAGAATGATCTGATGATAGTTCTTTGAGGGTATTAATAATCATTTCTTCTTTTAATCCATTATTAGCTCCATTAAGCAAATTTTCATATTTATGTCTACATATGGAGCTATACTTGTGATATCATGATTATTAAATATTAGTTAACACAAAAGAAATTAAAGCTTTAATTAATAAACTTGAGAAATATTTTTAATATTTCGTTTTATAAGGTGATAAATTTTCTATTTAGAAGAAAGAGAAAAGCTGCTTAGTTTAGAGACTTGGTGAAAGACAATTAATATTCAGTTAAACAGTCAAAAGCTTGATTTTATGCTGCATCTGCGGTTTGATACGTTTGTAGAAATACCGAAAAATGAAGAATGGCGCACCCTAAAGGATTCGAACCTCTGACCCACAGATTAGAAATCTGTTGCTCTATCCAGCTGAGCTAAGGGTGCTAAACATTTATGGTAAACGTTATATCAGTTTAAGCAAAGTTTTTCAAGGATTCTTTTTTTATTAAAAATAATAAGCAAATATGATAAAAAATATTAATGGATAAATTCTACAATTACAATTCTTCTTCACATCAGGCTTTACTTAGTTTTAAAGTAAAGCCTAATTCTAAACAAAATCTAATTAGCAATTTTGTAATTATTAATAATATCCCATATCTAAAATTATCTATAAAAGCAATACCGGAACAAGGTAAAGCGAATGAAGAAATCATAAATTATTTAGCAAAAGAATGGAAATTATCACGTAGTAATATCGCAATTATTAAAGGTCATACTCATAGCTTAAAAACGATATTGATAAAAAATATTAATGAAGACTATTTAAATTTGATTATTAATTCCTATATTAAATAAGGCGCAGTTGTTGCTAGACTTCCAATGTCATTCCTGCATAAGCGGGAATCCAGTTTATATTTATTATTCTAGATTCCTGCTTCCACAGGAATGACATAAGCAGTCATATGACGAAAAAATAATTTATTAACTGGAATAATTATGACACAAGAAAAAAAGAAATTTGATGCTGAGGTTGGCAAGATTTTAAATTTAATGATTCACTCTCTTTATAGTAATAAAGAGATTTTTATGAGGGAGTTAATTTCCAATGCTTCGGATGCTTGTGATAAATTACGTTATTTATCTCAAAGTAATAGTGAATTAGTAGCTGGCGATAGCAATTTTAAAATTACGGTTAAAGTCGATAAAGATAACGGACAAATCATTATCAGTGATAACGGCATCGGCATGAATAAAGACGATTTAATTGAAAATCTCGGTACTATTGCAAGATCGGGTACGGCAAATTTTCTTAAAAGCCTATCCGGTGATTCTAAAAAAGACAATATGCTAATCGGTCAATTTGGTGTTGGATTTTATTCAAGCTTTATGGTAGCCGATAAAGTGACTGTAACCTCAAGAAAAGCTGGGGAAGATAAAGTCCATATTTGGGAATCAGACGGACTTGGTGAATATACTGTCTCAGATTCAGATAAAGAGTTCACAAGAGGCACGGAAATCGTTTTACATATCAAAAAGGAAGAAGATACATTCCTTGATCATTTTAGATTAAAACACATCGTTAAAAGCTATTCTGATCACATAGCAGTACCGATATATTTCTTTGATGAAGCTGGTAATAATGAAATCCAGCTTAATTCAGCTTCTGCATTATGGACAAGACCGAAATCGGAAATTACGGAAGAACAATATAAAGAATTCTACAAAAGCCTATCTTATGCCGTTGATGACCCTTGGATAACTATGCATAATAAAAACGAGGGAGCTATAGAATTTACTAACCTACTTTTTATTCCATCAAGCAAAACATTTGATTTATTCCACCCTGATCGCAAAAGGCGAGTAAAATTATATATAAAAAGAGTATTTATATCTGATGAGAATATAGATTTAATCCCGTCATATTTAAGATTTTTACGAGGCGTGGTTGATTCAGAAGATTTACCACTAAATATTAGCCGTGAATCACTGCAGCATAATAGCGTACTTGAGAAAATCAAAAATGCTATTACAAAAAGAGTGCTTGGCGAGCTTAGAAAAAAGAAAGAGGAATCACCTGAAGAATATAATAAGTTTTGGGCTAATTTCAGCGGTGCTTTAAAAGAGGGTTTATGTGAGGCTACTACCGACCATGAAAAATTATTAGAGGTATGCATATTCAGAAGTGCCTTGCATAATAAAATGATCAGCCTTGACGAATATATAGTGAATTTTAAAGAAGGGCAGAGTACTATATATTATTTAAGCGGTGATAACCCCGATAAATTACTTTCAAGCCCACAAATCGAAGGGTTGTTAAGTAAAAAAATCGATGTATTACTTTTTACCGATACAGTGGATGATTTTTGGGTAAATGTTAATAGCAAATATAAAGAATATGTTATTAAATCAGCGACAAGATGCGATATCGATGTAGAACAAACTACTTCACAATCTGAGGAGAAAAATACAGATAGTAAAAAATCCGATGATGAATATAAATTGCTAACAGATTATTTTAAAGAGACACTAGGGGAGTTGGTAAAAGAAGTTAAGATCTCTAAAAAACTTACTTCAAGTCCTGCTTGTCTTGCCGTTAGCGACGCTGCTATGGATATTCGTATGGAGAGATTTTTGATTGAGCAGAAACAAATAGCTAATGCCTCAGCTAAAAATCTAGAGTTAAACCCTAAAAATAAAATCATAGGGAAAATCTTTAACGACTTAAAAACAAATAATAAAAATAATGAAGCATTGGTTAATCTAATATTTGATCAAGCCTGTATTTTAGAGGGTGAACCGGTTGCTGATACAGGTGCATTTTCAAAGAGATTAAACGATATTGTACAAAAAGCCATATTATAACTTTAAACTTTTTTAATTTTAATGTAGAATAGTTGCAAACGTGAGTTTGGAAGTGTTGTTCTGTTCGATGTCATTCCCGCGTAGGCGGGAATCTAGAAAGAACATTCAAAACATCTGATTATAGAATTTTATAATTAATAAAATGGATTCCCGCCTACGCGGGAATGACATCGAGAAAATGTCTTATTACGATATTATATTTAGCAAACATATAGATAAGATCAAAAGCGAAGGAAGATATCGAGAATTTAAGGCCTTAAAAAGACAAGCCGATAATTTTCCTTTTGCAGAACACGCTAATAAACAAATAGTTATGTGGTGCATTAATGACTATTTGGGTATGAGTAAACATGCAAAAGTAATGCACGCTTCTATAGATACCTTGCTAAAATATGGTGTTGGATCAGGTGGAACGCGCAATATCGGCGGTAATAATATCGCCATTCTTGAGCTTGAAAAAGAACTTGCAAATTTACATAAAAAGCAAGCAGCTTTAGTTTTTACATCCGGTTTTGTTGCAAATGATACAACGCTTGCAAGTCTTGCTAAAATCATGCCGGATATAGTATTTTTCTCCGATGAGCTAAATCATGCATCAATAATTGCAGGGATTACAAGTTCAAGAGCCGAGAAATATATATATAGACATTTAGACGTTAAGCATCTAGAAGAGCTTTTACAATCAGTCGATATTAATAGACCGAAAATTATTGTTTTTGAATCGGCTTACTCTATGGACGGTTTTTTCTCACCTATCAAAGATATAATCAACTTAGCCAAAAAATATAATGCTTTAACCTTTATCGATGAAGTTCATACGGTCGGTTTATACGGTAAACAGGGTGGCGGTATTGCCGAGCTTCTTAATTGTAGTGATCAAATCGATATTATTCAAGGGACACTTGCCAAAGCATATGGTACTATCGGCGGTTATATCACTAGCAACCATAATTTAGTCGACGCTATAAGACTAACCGCTCCAGGGTTTATTTTCACTACTTCATTGCCGCCGGTAATTTCTACCGCTGCAACGCATAGTATTAGACATCTTAAAGAATCGAATGAAGAACGAATAAAACATCAAGAAGTAGTTACAAAACTTAAAAATTCTTTTGAACGCTTTAATATACCTTATTTGAAAAATGAAAGTCATATAGTGCCGATAATTATTGGTGATCCGATTAAAACGGCGAAAGCCTCAAATATGCTCCTTAATGAATACGGTATTTACGTTCAACATATCAATTTTCCAACCGTACCGAGAGGTACGGAACGCCTCCGAATCATCCCAACCCCTGCCCATACCGACAAAATGATTAATGATTTATCTGTAGCTTTAGTGCAGATATTTGCCGAACTTGATATAGAATTATCTTCTGCTAAAGAACTTAACGAAGAAGTACGCTTAAATCTTATCGCTTAACGCCATTGTGAGGAAAATTACACAGTAATTGACGAAGCAGTCTAATAAAAAATGCTCTTAATGTCATTCCTGCGTGGCATTGTTGCGTGGATCGGTTTTCCGTCATTGCGAGAAGAATTACGTAGTAATGCGACGAAGCAATCCAGTAAAAAATTCTGTAAATCAGAATTTTTTTAATTATTTTTTTGGATTGCCACGTTGCTTCGCGCCTTGCAATGACGATTTGGCCTTCACACAACAATACTTTCAGTTGTTTAGCCCATAATGATATCTATCTCTGGGTTAACAATACCACAAATCTTATACCCAATTTATTTACTTGCTTTTGCTTCTAAATCATCTAGTTTATTGAAATATACTCTAAAAAAAGTAAGATATAACCCTTTAAATTCTTTTTAAAAAATAGTTGTATTTTTATACCACTATAATATTAATTTTTTATTTCTATATAATTAATTTGTTTACTTTGAAGAATTTATAATTTATTTTTTCTGCAAAATTTTAATACAAAGCTGTAATTATTGAGCTTTTAAAGTTAACTCAGATAAAGAACAAACGAGCAATAACAAAAAAGAAAAAAGTACTTCTACAAAATCAACTACGGTTAGTTGCTTAGCTCATGACAATATCCATCTTTAATTTAGCAATGTCTAAAAAATAAAGTAATATGAATTTTAACTTAATATAATTACCGAATATGTCTTTTTTTGACC
This sequence comes from Candidatus Rickettsia tasmaniensis, assembly GCF_036857515.1. Taxonomy (NCBI): domain Bacteria; kingdom Pseudomonadati; phylum Pseudomonadota; class Alphaproteobacteria; order Rickettsiales; family Rickettsiaceae; genus Rickettsia; species Candidatus Rickettsia tasmaniensis. Next base: position 24,579 of record NZ_JAQCNX010000006.1, read on the forward strand.
GCAAAACTGCAATTATTAAACTCTTAAAACTCATGCCGGCGAAGAGTTTACTGCTTCTAAAATAGCAACCTGGCTAGTTGATACTTATCCTGAAGAAGCAAAGAAAAAAGAGGAAGCAAGCAATGATAAACGATTACTTAATGCTAAAAGCAAAGTAAGAAAGAGAAAAATTATTATCATGATTTATAGAAATGAATTGAATAAGCTATTGAATACTATACAAAAAATAGAACCGAACATTAAGATAATAAAAAAGGGCTTTTGACTAAATATTGTTATGTTAATAATACTAATAGAGCGGTTAATTATAATGAGGTATATTATAATAAAAAATTTGACCGTAAAAATGCAGTTATTGAGTTCCTTAAAGCTCATCCAGGGAAAGAATTTAGTAATGCTCAAATAGCCACATGGATTTGTTAATACTTAACCTGACAAAACAAAACGAAAAGTACAAACAAGCAACGACAAACGATTACTTAGCACTAAGAATAAAGTAGCAGAAAAAAAATTATCATAATGATTTATAGACACGAATTAAACAGGTTATTACGTACTATATCAAACATCGAACCGAACATTAATACAATAAAAAAGGGAAATCGGGCTAAATATTGTTATATTAATAATACCGATAAGATATTTGATATATCCAAAATTATTAAAGCCCTTGAAAATTATAAGAAGCAGGAGCTTACTGCTATGGAAATGGCTTAATTGCTGTTAAGTGCTAACGCGAAATAGTTAGTGATTGCAAAAATAGACGACTATATGCCAGCAAAGGTGAGTTCTGCGAAACTCACAGTTAGCAGTGCCTAATCCTAATGGGATTTTACAAAAACTATTGCATATTTCAGCTCTTTAGTTTATTTTGATTAGCAAACTATAATACAGAATTAATGGATTATTAAAATGGGAATTACCGTATTAAAAAACGAAGGATTGGATTTTTATGCAAGAATTTCTACTCCTTTAAGTGAAATAGATGACGATATTCAAAAAGAATTACTTGATTTAACCAAAAAAGTTAAAATAGCAGGTTTTAGAGCCGGTAAAGTACCAGTTTCAATTGTTAAGAAAAAATACGGTACTTCCGTCAGGAATGATATAATAGGAAGAAGAATTAACCATTCAGTAAATCATGTTATTAAAGAGCATAATCTAAATATAATCGGTAGACCCAAAATTGAAGAATTACAAAACGAATCCGATAAAGCTTTAGAATTTACTGTAAAAATAGAGCTATTACCTAAAATTACTATTCCGGATTTAAAAAAAATCTCACTAGATCGTCCAAAATTAGAAGTAAACTCTAAAGATGTTGAAGAACAACTAGAAAAACTTGCCGCATTAACAAAAAATTATACTAAAGAAAGTAAAGCAAAAATAAAAGACGGAGATCAGGTTACTATTGATGCAATTGGGTACATCAAGGAGAAAGCTTTTGAGGACGGTAAATTAAATGATTTTAAGGTAATAATAGGTAGTAATGCACTTATTCCCGGTTTTGAGAAACAATTAATAGGTTCTAAAACAGGTAGTAACGTAGATGTTAATGTTACTTTTCCTGAAAATTACCATGCTAAAGATTTAGCAGGTAAGGATGCTCGTTTTGTAGTACAAATTAAAGCAGTACATACTGCAGAACCTACCGTTATCGATGACGAATTTGCTAAAAAATTCCAAAGTAATAGCCTTGAAGAATTGCGTACACATTTTACTAAACAAATAGAAAATGAGTCGGAAGAAGCTATTAATACTATAATGAAAATGAACTTATTTGATAAGTTAGAAAAATTGTTAGATTTTGATGTACCGGAATCTTTATTAGAGCAAGAAAAAAATATTCTAAAGTCTGAAACCGATAAAAATGAACAAGATGAATCATTATTGAAAGATAAATCCTCTAAAGAAATAACAGCATATTATAATAAATTAGCCCTACGCCGTGTGCGAATAGGCTTATTACTTGCTGAATATGCAAAATCTAAAAATTTGCAATTAGAGCCTGATGATTTAAGAAAAGTTATTATGCAACAAGCACGTAATTTTCCTGGACAGGAAAATATGATATTTAATTTTTATAAAAAAAATCCTAGAGCAATTGAAGGACTTAAAGGTCCTGCCTTAGAAGATAAAGCTGTACAATATATATTTAATCACGAAATAAAGCTTAAAGAAAAGAAATATACTAAGGAAGAGCTAGAGAAATATCTAGAAGCAGAAGAGCAACGTATTACTTTAATTTAAAGTTTATTAATTGTCATTGCGAGGGGATATTATTGCGTGGATATCACAAGCGTCATTGCAAGCGAACGTTAGTGAGCGTGGCAATCTCAGGAATCCTCGCAATGACAATCCTCAGTATCCACGCAGGCAATACCTAGTAGTATTACTCCTGATTTTTTATAGTCTCTAAAGCAAGTTTAACTATTTTATTTACTCCAGCATTAGTGTAGGTAGAGATAGGGAAAACTTCTTTATTAGTAACTTTCTGCAACTTATTTATTTTTTCCTGTATTTCCTCATCTGTGAGAACATCGCATTTATTAAGACATATGATTTCGATTTTATTTTTTAGATAATCGGAATATGATTCAAGCTCAAGACGTACCGTATTATAATCTGCAACTACATCATTACTAGAGCCGTCTATTAAATGTATTAATACATTACATCTTTCTATATGCTTTAAGAATTTATCGCCAAGTCCGTGACCTTGATGAGCCCCCTCAATTAAGCCAGGAATATCGGCTATGACAAACTCTTCGTCATCAACATATACCACTCCAAGATTCGGCACTAAAGTAGTAAAGGGATAATCGGCAATTTTAGGCTTGGCTGCCGTTACAACGGATAAAAAAGTAGATTTACCGGCATTTGGAAGCCCCACAAACCCAACATCAGAGAGAAGTTTTAAACTTAAATGAATCCACATTTCTTCGGCAATTTTTCCTTCCGTACGCTTTCTTGGAGCTTGATTAACCGACGATTTGAAATGGCTGTTACCAAGACCGCCACTTCCTCCTTTAATTATTTCAAAGCTTTGATCATCCACAGTGAAATCATGCAATAATATATTGCCGTCCTCGGAAAAGATTTGAGTACCGATCGGAACATCAAGAACTAATGATTTTCCTGATTTACCGCTTCTATTTGAATCTTTACCGTTTTCGCCGTTTTCTGCGGTAAAATGCTGTTTATATCGATAATTTACTAGCGTATTAAGATGGTGATTACTCCTGAAAATAACACTACCGCCACGTCCACCATCACCACCGTCCGGTCCGCCTCTGTCAATAAATTTCTCACGATGGAAACTAACACAACCATTGCCGCCGTTCCCACCTTTTATATATATTTTAACTTCATCAATAAAATGCATATGATTTATATTTTCAACGTCATTGCGAGGAGCGAAGCGACGTGGCAATCTCATCAAATCTCTTGAGATTGCTACGCTCCTTACAGTTGCTTGCAATGACGACAATGTTTACCTCTCCCGAATACCCTTATACTCTCTATGTACATAACCGGTGTAAAGCTGTCTAGGTCTGCTGATTTTTTGTTCAGGGTCTTCGTGCATTTCTTTCCATTGTGCCATCCAGCCTACGGTTCTTGCTATTACAAAAAGTACCGTGAACATTTGCGACGGTATACCCATAGCTTTATAGCTAATACCCGAATAAAAATCAACATTTGGATATAATTTTCTCTCAATAAAATATTCATCTTTAAGAGCGATAGCTTCAAGTTCTATTGCTATTTGTAAGAGCGGATTGTTGTCTAGCTGCCCGAGTTCCTTTAATACTTCTTTGCACGTTTCTTTAAGTACTGCGGCACGCGGGTCATAGTTTTTATATACACGATGACCAAAACCCATTAACCTAAATGGATCATTTTTATCCTTAGCTTTAGCTATATATTTAGGAATATACTCAGAACTACCGATTTCTTTAAGCATATTTATTACCGCTTCATTAGCCCCGCCGTGAGCAGGTCCCCAAAGTGAGGCAATACCCGTGCTAATACAAGCAAAAGGGTTAGCTCCGGATGAGCCGGCAATTCGGACTGTTGAAGTAGAAGCATTCTGCTCATGATCGGCATGTAGGATAAATATCTTATTAAGAGCATTTTTTATTATTGGATTTACTTTATATTTCGTACAAGGCGTTGCAAACATCATATGCAGAAAATTTTCGGTAAAATCTAACGAATTATCAGGATAAATAAACGGTTGTCCTATAGAATATTTATAAGACATTGCGGCGATGGTGGGTATCTTAGCAATCATTCTAATAGCGGTAAGTTCGTAATCTGCTTCCTTAAAATTCAATAAATCAGGATAAAATGCCGAAAGAGAACCGACAGCCGCAAGCATAATAGCCATAGGATGAGAAGAGCTACAAAAGGTTTGAAATAAATAGTGTAATCTTTCATTCACTAATGAATGATGAGCAACCTGTTTAGTGAAATTATTATACTGCTCGCCACTTGGTAGTTCCCCATAAATCAGTAAATATGCCACTTCTAAAAAATCACTTTTCTCAGCTAAGTCTTGAATATCATATCCTCGATGCCGCAAGATTCCTTTATCACCGTCTATATAGGTGATAGTAGACTGACAAGAAGCAGTAGACATAAAACCCGGGTCGTAAGTAAAGCAATCAGCTTCCGCAGATACCCTACTTATATCGATTACATCCTCACCGATACTTGCTTTAAGTATAGGTAATTTAAATATTTTTCCTCTGATTTTTAATTCAGCAAATTCTGAATCATTATTATTTTCATTGGTCATATGGATATACCTTATTTTTATACATCAGCAAGTATAACCCTAATTTAATGAAATTAGAAATGAATTATGATTTATTAGGATTTAAAAATTTTCTTTGATATCTTGCTCAACTTGCAAGGTTAATGAAAATTTAAAACGCACATGCTTCTACTTTCAACTGCAAGCCTAAAGCGTTTAATAAAGATCCTATATTGTCGACACTTGGATTACCTACCTTTGCTAGGATAACATTCTATATATATGTTGTCTATTTATATGAGCTTCTTAGAGATTTTTGCTATACCTCCTCTTGCTATAATGGCTTTTTTTAAAGTAGCCATTATAGCTCATTATTATGAGCCACGAAATATTGCTCCAACGCTTCATTAATATACCCTACTAATATTTCCTCATTTTGTAATTTTTCTTTTAAATAATCTGTAAACTTTCCATATAACACCCTCAATTTCGTTTATAAACTTCTTCTATTATTTCTAAGGCTTTTTTAATATCTTTACCTAGTGTTTTGCATATTAAGCTTAACTAGAGATGATTACACTGTCGCATATATACGACTAATTGTTCAGTAGAAAATTATTTTGAAAAGTACGTGAAGCTGTGAGTACTAGATTAATGTACAAGTTATGCAAGAAGTCTATTATTGACTAAATACTCCTTAATCTTGAGTAAATCATACCAAGAGGTGCGTTTTTGCATAGGTTGGCGGAGTAAATAGGCAGGGTGGAAGATTGCCGTAGTTTGAATAGGAGCGGATAGATATTTATTGGTATAAAAATAATATTCTTGTCTAATTTTAGTAATACCCGAATTTTTTCCAAGTAAGCTAGTTGCAGCCGTGCTACCGACTAGAATAATTAGCTGCGGGTTAATAAGAGCAATATGCTTCTCGACAAAAGGTCTACAAATATCGACTTCTTCGAACGTCGGCTGTCTATTAGCAGGAGGACGCCAAAATACCGTATTAGTAATATAAGCGTTATTTTTTCGTGAAATTCCGATAGCGTGTAGCATATTATCAAGTAAATTGCCACTTTCGCCGTAAAAAGGTATTCCTTTCAAATCTTCGGTACTTCCCGGGGCTTCGCCTATTAACATAATTTTAGCTTCCAAATTACCGTCACCGAAAACCGTATTAGTAGCAAATTTCTTAAGTTCACAACCATTAAAATTTAGTAGAGATTCTTTTAGTTCTTCGATATTATTAGCTTTATCGGCAAGAGATCTTGCTAGGGTTATATTATCATGAACTTTATCATTCATATTGAATGCAGTTTCTTTTGTAGACATAAGTTTTACTTGTGGCTTTTCAGTTAGTTCAGTATTATTACGTACCTTTAATTGCGGTGGATGTTCATGGCAATAATATTCAACACCGATTGCACTTAACCATTTAAGCGTATTATTCATTATCTTAAAATAAAATATGTTAAAATATTCCGTACCACACGAACTAAATGGCATAAGGCTTGATAAAGCTCTATCATCGCTTCTTGAAAATGTTTCAAGGAATCAAATCCAAAAAGCTATTAAAGATTCGCAAGTACTAGTTAATGATGTAATTATTTCTGATCCTGATGTTTTGGTCAAGGAGAATGATATTATATTATTTTCTTTTAAAGAACCTGAAGAGCTAAAAATTGCAGCAGCAAATGTAGCACTTGATATAATATATGAAGATGATGATTTGATAGTAATTAACAAAGCTGCAGGTATGACGGTACACCCGGGAGCAGGGCATCATGACGATACGCTTGTTAATGCTTTATTACATCATACAAAAAACTTATCGGATATCGGCTCATCAGAAAGACCCGGGATAGTACATCGTTTAGATAAAGACACTACGGGCTTGATGGTAGTTGCTAAAAATAATAAAGCACATATGCTACTTGCAAATCAGATAGAACAAAGGCAGGTAATACGGAAATATAAAGTGTTAGTGTGGGGAGTAATAAATCCGCTAGAAGGAGTCATTAAGAATAATATAGGTCGCAGCCGAAGCGATCGCCAAAAAATGACCATATTAAAATATGGCGGCAAAGAAGCCGTTACACATTATAAGACTCTAGAATTATTTTATAAAGGTAGTATTAGTATGGTGGCGTGCAAGCTTAGTACGGGTAGAACTCACCAAATTAGAGTACAGCTAAGCCATTTAAAGCATTCAGTAGTCGGCGACCAAACTTACGGCAATAACGACCGAAAAATTGCTCATTCTCCCCCTGAACTAAAAGCAAAATTAATTGATTTTAAACGTCAAGCCCTGCATTCTTGGTATTTAAGTTTTACTCATCCAACCAGTAATGAGATTATGGAATTTTCTTGTGAGTTGCCAAGGGATATGGAAGAGATAATTAGTTTATAATTGACAAAATATTAATTTTTTAATATAATATTAAGGATTAATATTTAAAAGATTTATAAAATGAAAAAAGCTAATGCTAAATTAGAAGAAGCCTTATATTCTATGGAAGAGGGTATTTTAAACCTTAGAAAACAAAAAGCGAGCTTAGAAGAGATTTTTACTTTTCTGCAAGATTTAAGTACCGCCACAGACAAAATTATTTCCTTAGATATATCAAATTATAGAGATTGGCCAGAAGTAAAAGATTTTATTTTAAAATTAGGTAATAATTTATCTTTTAAACCGCAATCTATAAAAATAGCTAGCTCTTCCCAATATAGTACAGAACATGAAATTAAAATTTCTGAATTCGTCAATGAAATTCTTTCTCTAAGATTAAAAACAGGCATAGATATTAATAATAGTACGTATATTGATGATGCAAATTATAGGAAAGAAATTTTATTAAAAAAATTTTTAGAAGAATTTAAAAAAAATGATTTTAATGAGCAAAAAGAACAATTAAATAAATTTATAAAAGTTGCATGCAAAGAAGCAAAAGCACCTGACAATATAGACATGCAATATATGCAAGCTCTGCGGATTTTCTCTGAATTTGATTTCAGTAAAATAGATGAAAAATATTCTAATTTACAACATCTTTTTACAAAGCTATATAAAGCACAAGAAGTAAAATCAGAAATTTATCATTATGAAGTAGAAGATGATTTACATTTTTATATGGTAAAAGTTAATGGAGTAAATGTAACTACTTGGCAAAATTTCTCAAAGAAACAGGGGGAGTTTATAAACCAGTCCGGGAAAAAAGAATATAGAAAAGCTTTTATGGAACTAGATGCTTTTGACTCTAGCATAGAATATCATGACCAAGATTTAACAGATGTATATGTAGTTTTTACCTATAATAAAGCATGGGAACAGAAAAGTAGTATTGATATACCGCCGGTAGAAATGATTATAACTATGGCAACTTCTAAAACGCAAATTTTATTTCACATATAGGAATAACAAAAGCTCCAATATATGACTATAATAATACTAAAAAACATTCAAGTCTTTTGCTTAAACTTCATAGTTTTATTGCTAAATGTGCAGAGATTATTTATCCTAACAAAAAAGAATATATGATTACTGTTCCAACAAAAAATATGACTCATATTATTATTAAAGAATATGAGAAAAAACAAATTTTAGATAAAATATATATAGGACATCAAGACACAAAAATACCGCAAGAATCTTTAGAGGAATTAAAATCTAAATATCAAAATACTAAGTGTACACGATATGAGAGACAAGAGTATAAGCATTATTTTAAAGCTTATTTAGAATATATTTTAAATAATCAACAAGAAATTTTAGGTAAGAAGAAAGCTCCCATAAAATTTACCGAAGCAGGATATGGTGCTTTTTCTGACTTGATTTTGTATGGGAAAAATGGTGAAGTACTAAATAAACTAACTGCTGACCAGATAAAAGGAGAGTTCGCTTGGTTTTGTACTAGTCCTTATTTATTAAAAAATCAACACGAACAAGAACCTTTAATCACTTGTGATTTAGAAACATTAGCAAATCTTAGCTTTAAAAATAGCTATATAGAACATGAATATTATTCAGAAATAATTGGTGATATAATAACATAAAACGGTTAATGAAAATAATTAAAATACCTAAAACCAAAAAATATCTTAAAATAGATATTATAACTCTAGAACCCGAATATTATAAGAATAAATTTGGTAATAATATATTTCGTGAATTTACTGAACTTAAAAAACGAGCACCGCTAGGTAGCGTAGATGAGATTTTAGAAATGAAAAATTTTGGCAGAAAATAAAACTTTCCATGCAATGTTCTATAAAGCAAATTCTTAGTGACGCTACAGATAAATTAAATAAAATAGGTGTTAGTTCACCGCAATTAGAAGCACGAATTTTACTACAGCATGTTATAAATAAACCTATTGAGTATTTACTTATTAATCTTGATGAGCAGTTAAATGAAGCCGAGATAGAAGCTTTTGAAAAACTGTTAGAGAGAAGATTAAAGCATGAACCGATAGTATATATTACAGGTGTTAAAGAATTTTACTCACGTGAATTTATTGTTAATAAACATGTATTAATTCCAAGAAGCGATACTGAAGTTTTGGTAGATGTTGTATTTCAATGTCATTCCCGCGAAAGCGGGGATGACATAAGCGAAAACGGCAATGACAAATTCTTAAATATCCTAGAACTTGGCACAGGTAGCGGCTGCATTGCTATCAGTCTATTATGTGAGTTACCGAATGCTAATGTAATTGCAACCGATATAAGTCTTGATGCTATAGAAATTATCAAAAGTAATGCAGCAAAATATGAGGTAACGGATCGCATTCAGATTATTCACAGTAATTGGTTTGAGAATATTGAAACTCAGAAATTTGATTTTATCGTTAGCAACCCGCCATATATAGCTCACAGCGAAAAATCAGAGATGGCAATTGAAACAATCAATTATGAACCGTCTATTGCTTTATTTGCTGAAAAAGATGGACTGCAAGCTTACTGTCTCATCGCCAAAAATGCCAAACAATTCTTAAAACCAAACGGTAAGATTATATTAGAAATAGGGTTTAAACAGGAAGAAGCGGTAACCCAAATTTTCTTAGATCATGGTTATAATATTGAAAGCGTTTATAAGGATCTACAAGGTCACAGTAGGGTAATATTATTTACTCCTATTAATCTCAATCGGTCATATGCAAGATGTATCGGTAAAAGCTTATCAGGAGTGCAACAGAATTTATTAGATAACAAACTACCAAAATATTTATTTTCTAAAGAAAAGCTTGTAAATGAAAAACGTAAAGTATTGCTTGAGATAGACTTTGGTATGGGTGAGCATTTCATTAATCAAGCTAAAATGAATCCTAATGCACTTTTTATTGGGGTAGAGGTATATTTAAACGGAGTTGCAAATGTTTTAAAGCTTGCAGGCGAACAAAATATTACGAATTTTTTATTATTCCCTAATAATTTGGATTTAATATTAAATGAGATACCAAGTAATAGCCTTGATGGAATTTATATTTTATTTCCCGATCCATGGATAAAAAATAAGCAAAAAAAGAAACGTATTTTCAATAAAGAACGACTTAAGATTTTACAAGATAAGCTAAAAAACAATGGTAATTTAGTATTTGCTTCCGATATCGAAAATTATTTTTATGAAGCAATAGAGTTAATACAGCAGAACGGTAATTTTGAAATTATAAATAAAAATGATTATTTAAAACCGCACGATAACTATGTAATTACCAAATATCATCAAAAAGCTATTAAGGCGAATAGAACGCCGAAATTTATGATTTTGCGGCACGTTTTAGGCGATCATTAATTGCAGCCCCTATATTCACTTGAGGTATAGGGCTAACTGCTATACCTCTTACATCATGAGATGCAGCATAATCGTCAAGTATTCTTAAATAAGCATAAAGATTTGCAGCGGCTTCTATAAAGTCACCTTTTACACTTAAGTTTAATGAAAATCTTCCTGTAAGATTGCTATTGCCAAAATTTAATCCGATTTCTTTATCCTCTAAATTTATAGCATATAGCCTAACCGGTACTTTTGGTGAATAGTGTTTTGCAAGCATTCCCGGAGCTTTTATAGTACTTGTCTCTGATGCTTTTAAAACTTCTATCCCTAGTATTTCTCCTAAAATTTCAGCAGTTATAAACCCTTCTCTAAGAATAGTAGGAGTAACAGTTGTTGTATCGATTATAGTTGACTCTAGCCCATATTTAGATTGATAGATTTCAGGTGCTAAAATAAAAATTTCCTGATTATCCTTAAAATGTTTTGTGACATGCTCAGCGTTAGTCGGACTAATATAGTTTGAAGGGTTAGCACTTGGGGCAGCTATAGGTATGCCTGATTGTCTGATAAGCTCTAACGCTACAGGATAAGACGGTATCCGAAGTGCTATGGTATTTAGTCCTGCTGTTACGCTAGGGGCAATATTTGCATTCTCTTTTAAAGGGACAACTATAGATAATGGTCCAGACCAAAATTTTTCTGCTATTTTTGTAGCTAAATCGTTAAACTCTCCTATTTCCTTTGCTTGCTCTATGGAGGAGACATGCACGATAAGCGGATTGATAGCAGGGCGCTCTTTGAACTGAAAAATCTTTAAACACGCCTCATTATTTGTGGCATCCGCACCAATCCCATAGACTGTTTCAGTCGGGAAAACAACCACTTTACCTGATTTTATAAATTGAACTGCTTTGTTTATCATAAGCGGTTAAACTTAGCTACTTTATCAAATAATTCGCAAATATTCTGTAATAACGACAAACGATTTTGAGCGATCTTTGGATCAGAGTCATTAACGAGTACATTATCAAAAAAGCTAGTAATGGGAGTTAATAGAGACGATAATAAATTTAAGGCTTTCTTATAATCTTTATCAGCTATACTATCTATAATTTGCGGAGAAATTTTTTGGATTACTTCAAATAATTCTTTTTCAGGTTGTGTACTCAAGAGACTCGCATCAACTAAGCCGGGAATTTTCTGATCACCAATTATATTGCTAGCTCGTTTGTAAGCATTTAATAATTGCTTGCCTGCGTCTTCTATTAAAAATTCTTTTAACGCATCAAGCTTAAAGTTTGTATCTATTAAATTTAAGTCAAGAACTGCATTAATTAATGCAATATCATAGTCATTTTTAAAGTAAAATTTTGCTCTTTCTTCAAAAAAAGATATTATTAAATTCTTATTTTCATCAGATGAATCTTTATATAAGTTTATAGAAAAATTAATTAAATCATTAAAATTTAGCTCTAATTTATTTTCAAGTGTTATTCTTATTATACCAAGAGCTTGACGTCTTAAGGCATATGGATCACCTGAGCCTGTTGGTGCTTCCCCTGCTATCATCAAACCTACTAAACTATCTAGCTTATCGGCTAAAGCAAGTAAAGCTGCATTTCCGCTTGGTACATTTTCGCTCAAACCTTGCGGTTTATAATGGGCTCTAATTGCAGCGGCTATTTCTGTATTTAGCCCTTCATGTTTTGCATAATAATAACCCATAATCCCCTGTAAATCAGGAAATTCCCCGACCATCTCAGAAACAAGATCACTTTTGCAAAGTCTAGCTGCTGTAATCAAATCCTTATTATTTGGAGCTATATAATTACAAATATCGGTTATGCGTTCAATTTTTTCTCTTAAATTACCAAGCTTTGCATGAAATGTTACAGCTTCTAATTGGCCTAATCTTGATTCTAAAGTTTTAGCTATATCCTGCTTACAAAAATATAAAGCATCCGAAAGACGTGCCGATAGAACTTTCTCGTTACCTTGAATAACTAGTTCAGCATTTGTAAATCTGCCATTACTGACAAAGAGAAAATACGGTGTGAAATTTCCTGTTTTATCAAATAAACAAAAATATTTCTGATGCGTACGCATCGAAGAAATAAGTACTTCTTTAGGTAACTCTAAAAATTTTTGCGGGATTTTTCCAAGTAGTACAACAGGAAATTCGCTAAGCCCTGCTACTTCTTCTACTAAACGATTATCTTCTTTTATAATTAAATCATGAGAATTTGCTAGTTCCAGTAAACTGGTTTTAATTATTGCCTCTCTCTTTGCTCTTTCTACAATAACATGATTTTCTAAAAGCTTATTTCTATAATCTTCAAAATCTGTTACTTCTAATTTTTTATTATCAGTAAGACGATGCCCATACGTAATATTATTAGCGGTTAAATGCCCAAATTGCATCGGTAATATTTCGCCGTCAAATATGCATAAAATATTTCGCAGAGGTCTAATCCATTTTATTTTGTAATCACCCCAAAACATCGATTTTGCCCAGCTATATTTATTAATAGCCTCTATAATAATCTCCGGCAAAATCTCTTTTATTTCTCTTTCTTCTGTTTTTTTGACAAAGAAATAATATAGCTGATTACTAATTAATTTAGTAGAAAGCTCTAATTTACTAACATTATGAGCTTTACAAAAGCCGTTAATAGCGGCTTCCGGAGCTTCTATGCTTGGTCCTTTAATTTCTTCCTCTTTTGGCAAAGTTATCTTTGGCAAATGGGTAGCATGCAGCGTTATCCTGCGAGGTCCCGCAAATACTTGTACTTTTGCAAATATTTCGTTTTCTTCAAAAATTTTCGTGAATATATTTAAATAACCCTCTTCAGCATTTTTTTGCATAAAAGCCGGAATTTCTTCGCTAAATAGCTCTAATAATAACTCACTCACTTGTTCATCTCCAACCATTTTGTACAACAAATGCTAGCTAAATGACGCACTCTTAAAACATAAGAAGCACGCTCAGTGACGCTAATTACTCCAAGTGCATTTAGTTGATTAAATGCATGACTTGCCTTAAGGCATTCATCATAAGCCGGCATAGGTAAATTAGCTTTGATTAATCTCTCACACTGGTCTTCGCTATCCTTGAAATGTCGCAGTAACATTTCACTATCGGCAAGCTCTAAATTATATTTTGAAAATTGCCGTTCAGCTTCGAAATCCACTTCACCGTATTTTAAAGCTTTTTCGCCTACTTGCCCGTTCCAATCAAGCTCTCTTACTTCATCAACACCTTGAATATATAAAGCAAACCTCTCGAGTCCATAAGTGATTTCACCGGCAACGGGACGGCATTCAATACCGCCGATTTGCTGCATATAAGTAAATTGCGATACTTCCATACCGTTACACCATACTTCCCAGCCAAGCCCGGCAGCACCTAAGGTTGGCGACTCCCAATCATCTTCAACAAATCTGATATCATGAATTTTTAAATCTATGCCTAAACATTCTAAGCTTTTAAGATATAACTCTTGAATATTATCCGGCGACGGCTTTAAGATAACTTGAAACTGATAATAATGCTGCATTCTATTAGGATGCATGCCATACCTGCTATCCCCTGGTCTTCTTGATGGCTGAACATATGCAACAGACCAAGGTTTAGTACCAAGGCAGCGAAGCACAGTTGCAGGGTGAAATGTACCGGCTCCAACATGGGCATCGTAAGGCTGCAATATTGCACAGCCATAATCCTGCCAATAATTTTGTAATGTCAGAATAATTTGCTGAAATGATAGTTTTTTCATAGGGTATTATTATTGGGAAAGAAAATTTTGATCAGTTAAAAGGATCGAATATTTTTATATTAAACATATTATAATGTTTGATATTTCTAGTAACTAGTATCATATTGCTTTGTTTTGCCTGTACAGCTATTAAAGCATCGATTGCATTCGTACTATCAATACTCATTAATGCACCCCACTCCTCACATATCTCTTTGTCAATATTAAGAATTCTTTCATTATAATCTATTATTATTCTTTCTAATCATTTTTCTAATTTCAAACTTGCTATTTTATCTCTCTTTGCTAATTTTGATATTCCCTTTCTTATTTCGCCGATAGTAATACAACTTAAGTGTAACTGGCTAGAATGAACAATTGAAAACCATGCTGCTACTTGAAAAGTGGATTTTTTCTTTTGAATTTCAGATACAACATTAGTATCTAATAAATATTTCATAATTCAAAATCTCTAGCATACCCTTTTGCTCTCTGAATATCCAAATTATCTGTCTTAGCTATGCTCAATAAATATTCTTTGAAATCAGGTTTTTGTTTAGTAAGTTGTTTATACTAATAATTACAACTGCTTCTTCACCCCTTTTTGTAATACATTGAGGGGTACCATGCATTGCAATATCAATAATATTACTTAACTTATTCTTTGCTTCGTGTAACTGTCATTTATTCATATAAAATCCTCATATAGCTAGATTGTCTAGATTATTAGAATATAAAGATTCAAAAAAATAAAATATTTTTTTATTAATTTGAGGTCTTAATAATACTCCTTGCCGATCTCGATTTTAGGGCGATTGTTTGCTACCCGCCAATCGTTAGTATCACGGAAAGAATAAACACAGCCGCAAAATTCTTGTTTATAAAAGTTCTCTTCTTTGGCAATTTCGTACATTCTGCTAGCACCGCCGTCTTTACGCCAATTATAAGTCCAATAGGTCACCCCCGCATAATGAGATGCCGCCCTAGTTCCTGATTCATTAATTTGGTTCATATCTTTCCATCTAGAAATACCAAGCGAGCTAGTTATAACTTTAAAGCCGTTTTCATAAGCATATAAAGCTGTACGCTCGAAACGCATATCAAAACACATTGTACAGCGTATACCTCTTTCAGGCTCAAACTCCATCCCTTTAGCACGCCTAAACCAATTTTGCGGATCATAATCTGCATTGATAAATTCTATATTATGTTTCTCAGCAAATTTAATATTTTCGTTTTTACGAAGCTCATATTCTTTTTTAGGATGAATATTAGGATTATAGAAAAAAAGCATAAACTTAATGCCGGTATCGATCATTTTTTCCATTAAAGGGCCAACACAAGGAGCACAACAACAATGGAGTAAAACCTTGCTTTCACCGTTTGGTATTTCAAAAACTTCGCTCATATTAATTTACTAGATTCTTTTTATAGGTTTCTTTATAGAATTTTAGAATTATAGAAGATAACAAGGCAAGTGCAATTAAATAATATGCAATAGCATAATTATCTCCGGTAGCTTTCGTTAATATCATTGCTAACATTGGAGCAGTACCGCCAAATATAGCAGCTGCAAGGTTGTATGAAAGTGCAACACCGGTAAATCTTATGCTAGTTGGAAATATCTCTACTAAAACCGTTGGAATAGGCCCCATATAAATGCTAATAACTCCAGCAAATATTACTTGAGATATTATAGCTAAAGTAAAATTCATCGACCCTAAGGCTACAAAAATAGGATAGACTGATAAAATTAACAAGATAATCCCCCATATTAGTACAGGACGTCGCCCCACCTTATCCGAAACATACGCAGATATAGGAAATACTATCATCATTACGATTAATATTATACTACTAACAATTGTGCTTTGCTGATTAGTATAACCGAGTGTTTGCATAAAATTACCAATAAAAACCGTAGAAGTATAAAAAGGAGCAGTTACGGTAATATACAGACCAAGTGCGATAATTAGTTCTTTTGGGTATTTTGTTAATGTTTCTCGTAAAGGAAAACGTGCTAAACGCCCTGTTCCCTTAGCTTTTTTATAAATAGGACTTTCTGCTAGGTTTTTTCTAATATATAAACCTACGGAGCTAATAAATAAACCGGCAATAAAAGGTATCCTCCAACCCCATTCAAATAGCATATCGGCCGGCATAAAATAAGAAAAACCGGCTGCTGTACCAAGTCCAAGCAGCATACCGCCGCACATACTAACAAATGAGCTACTCCCCACAAGTCCTCGCTGCTCGAACGAAGCATGTTCTACAATATACGAAATACAACCGCTAAATTCCCCTCCTAAAGAAAAACCTTGTATAAGTCTGATAATAGTTAAAATAATAGGAGCGGCAATTCCAATAGTTTTATAACTTGGTAAGAGCCCTATCCCGGCAGTCGGTATTGCCATAGCTATAATACCCATCACCAAAGCAGTACGTCTACCAAATCTATCACCTATATTACCGAAAATAATACCGCCGAGCGGTCGTACTACAAAGCCTGCAGCAAATACCGCAAAAGTTAACGTCTCTCGCATTTCTGGATCCGGAAAAAAATGTTGCCCTATAATATAAGCAAATTGCGCATATAATGCATAATCATACCATTCTAAAGCGTTGCCGATCATGCCGGATATTACTACTTTTCTCATTAAGTTATTTTATTGATTTAAAAAAAGATAATAAGAGTAATATTTTATATTCTCAAGTAAAAATAGCTTTATTTCATGAGAATAGCTTTGCTTGCGTTGATACCGTAGTCGTCATTGCGAGGAGCGTAGCAATGTGGCAATCTAGAAAAATAATTAAAAACATTCTGATTTACAGAATTTTTACTGGATTGCTTCGTCGAATTACTGCGTAATTCTTCTCGCAATGACTATCCCCTATCTATGTTTTTCATTAACCACTTTCTTAGTTAATTTAGCATTGATTTGAGAAGGAGAAACTTTAATATTTTGTTTGATGTTTTTCGTTTTTTCTTGAGATAGAAGACTTTCTTTATCATTTTGTAATGTTTTCATAAACTTATCTATATTGCTTTGTTCTAGTTTTATTGCATTATCATTATTCAAAATTAATCCTCCAATTTTTTCACCAAATTCAGGTGCATATCTGACAGCAAAAATTGATGCCGGTACAACTATGATAGAAAAAACCGCTCCCGCAGTCGCAACACTGATTGCTCCGACTAATAAAGCACAAACAGCACCGGCGATTTTTCCGGTTGCTTGTTTAAATATATTACTTTTTTGTGTAAATACTAAAGACATCTCTAATATTTTATTAAATTCTTTCTTTATACAAATAGTTACTTCATCAATATTATTATATTTCTTCATGGCATACATTATAGAAGCCTTAAATAATTTTTTGTGAGACTCCGCATAATTTATTATTTTGTCAAAATTCTTCTCTTTTAAAAGAGTTTTAAATATATTTTTAATTTTTTCTTTTTCGGTACTATTTATTTCATCTCCAAAATAAACTTCTACAAGATTTTCTGCTATTATATCTTGTGATTGCTCTAAAATATTATTCTTATTTTGCTCATTTTTGTCTCCAGAAGTAATCATTATTGCAAATAACTCTAATGCTACGGAAAAATTATCATCGTTAATAACCCGCATACCTAAATAATTTTTGAGTCTAGAAATACATTTATTAATATATTTTTCAGCTTCTGGTTTAGAATTAAGCCTTAGCGTATAATCTATAGCAAGCATATTTGCAATAGTAGAGCAAGTAGATTTCATAAGATTATTGACAAAATTATTAACAATATCTTTTTTAAATAAATTAGTATTTACGTTATTAAGTACTATTGCATTATTCATTTTGGTAATTTATTTTGAGGCTAATTCTCTGATATATAATATCAATTTAGCATAAATAAGATTAGGAGCATGATTTACTGAAAGCTTATATATATTCTTAGGTGTTAACACTTCTTCATTACGTACTCGTATAAAAGATATAAGAGTATTAGGAGGCATATAAGAATAAATTTCAGAGAATATTTTTAGAAAAGTTAAAAAATCTGCACATGCATATTTTATATTTATGCTATAATTATTTACATGAATCGATTCACCTTCTCCTTCAATCGCCTGAACATTATTTTTAAAAAATACTGAATTTATAAATACATCTATAGGTTCTACTAAATCATATTTATTGCTTAAGCTTTTTATTTTAGGAATTAGTTCTTGATAATTTAAGCAACTCACACTACTTGGCACACTTAAATCTACATATTTTTTGTACGATTCTAATATTTCTTCTTTAGAGTTAATGACAGAATAAAGCTTTAAAACTTCCTCTGTTAGATTGTCTTGTAAAACTTGTTTATCAAGAATAGATTTACTGTATTCTTGCTGGAAATTTTTTATTATCCAAATAGTTAAGGAAATAAAGAAGAAATATATAATAAATTGAAAAAATATAAGGTTCTTTAAATACATAATATATTTTTCAAACATTATTTTTACCTTGGGTTATTAGTGCCGTTGCATGGTTTATGTCATTCCCGCTTACGCGGGAATGACATGGAATATTACGTTTTATTATCAACTATATTAACCGATAAAGGAATTACTACCTTACCGAATATATCAAGTATTTTATCCTTATATATAACATAATCTATCTGCAAATTAGATAATTTATTTTTTACGTTTGTCATATGATCATCTAGCATCTTTAGAGATTCATCTACCGATAGATTATTAGTATGATATTTAAGTATTAATTTGATTATTAATTGTCTCTTAGAAACTAACAAAATATTATCTATATTTGTTAATTCCCATTTAATTTCTTCTAATTTAAAAGCCGGATTTAAAGTAATTATTAGCCTTTTAAGTAAATCAAACGGCAGTGGTACCGGTGCTTCTAGTAATTTTTCTATTACATATAAATCAGCTAGGCTAGTAGTATTTTTAATATAAGGATATTTATATTTGATACCATCATATTCTTGATTTGTTGCATAATATTTTTCATTAATAGAGTTTATGTCTTTGTAATTTTGTTTTGTATTATATTTGATAATACCGACCACTAATATTAATATTATAAGTAATGCACTATATAATTTAAATGTCAGATCCTTTATAGTAACTAGTTTTTTTATTGATTTTAAATTATTATTATAAGCGGGAAAACTCTTATGTTCTAGAAACAGTCTACTAATATTCGTATCTATAAATCTTTCTTTTTCTAGAGTTTGCTTATTTAGTATATTATCAACCGATATAAAGATTACAGGGCGTTCTTCAAAATTTGTTGATTCTAATAAAGATTTTAACTCTTCATCTACTATAAGAATTATACAGGCTCTTTGGTCAAGATTACTTATATAGTTTTTAAATAATATCAAACAATCATTAATTTCTTGTTCTATAATACCTTGAACATAGCCGGTTGTTTTATCAAATGGATACTCAAGATTTCTAATTGTTATTATATTATTTTTATGTTTGATAATAAATTTTACACCGCTAGCTTGTGATGCATATACACAAATTTGAAAATAATCGTTATATTTATCATTTTCTATATTCTGCACTATTTTATTTATAATAACTTTTAGCTCTAACGTTAAAAAGTAAATTCCTTTTAAATCAAGAGATCTTTTATCTATAATGCATGAAATTATATCACTTAAAGGTGTTTCAAATGGACACGACATAATTAAAGTCGACCAAATTTCACTTGGGGTAGTAGTAATTTCGTAAACACAATGTGCTATAATGTCTTCTTTATTAAAATAACCTTCAATAAATTGTTCAATAGGATCAAGTTTAACTATTGACCGTAATATAGGTATTTGATCGTGCCGTGTTTTACATCCACTGCCGTCAAGTAAAAAATAAATATCGCTTTTTGGAAATTTACTAAAAAAGTTTTTATAAGGATTTAAGTCTATCTGTTCCCGAGTAGGGATAAATAATTTATCTAATAATTTATTATCGAGAAAAGTACTAAGAAATACACCTTTATTACCTAGTAACACCACAATCTTTTTTCTTTTGAAAGAAAATATTTTTAATTTTGTAGCAAATTGAACAAAATGTAATTTGATCGAATCAAAAATATTTTTCATAAATAAATTTATTTTAATCATAATGCAGTGTATTTTACTATACTGGACGTCATTTCTGCGTGGATACCCGAACCGTCATTGCGAACAACTGATAAGGAGCGTGGCAATCTCAGGACTTTGGCACGAGATTGCGTACGTACAATTACTACGTAATTTTCCTCGCAATGACAAAAAATGATCCTCTCCGGAATGACATAACATTAAATAATATATCTTACCATGACTAAATTTACCACCGAAGAAGTTAGAAGTAAATTTATAACTTACTTTAAAGCAAATAATCATACACATGTACCGGCCAGCTCGTTAATTCCACACAATGACCCTAGCTTAATGTTTGTTAATTCCGGAATGGTACAATTTAAAAATGTTTTTACCGGACAAGGAAAAAGACCTTATAACAAAGCGGTAACTAGTCAAAAGTCTCTTAGAGCCGGCGGCAAGCATAACGATCTTGAGAATGTCGGTTATACGGCAAGACATCATACCTTTTTTGAAATGCTAGGTAATTTTTCATTCGGTGACTATTTTAAAGAACAAGCCATATATTACGCTTGGAATTTATTGACTAAAGAATTTGCACTCCCAAAAGACAAGCTTTATGCAACAATTTATCATACTGATGACGAAGCAGCTTCTTATTGGAACAAAATAGCAGGTTTTGGGGATGATCGCATCATAAAGATCAAAACAAACGATAATTTTTGGTCAATGGGTGATACTGGCCCTTGCGGTCCTTGTTCCGAAATTTTTTACGACCACGGTGAACAAATATATGGCGGACTTCCCGGTACTAAAGATGAAGACGGTGATAGATTTATCGAGATTTGGAATATGGTATTTATGCAATATGAACAAATCGATAAAGATACTAGCATAGAATTATCGCAAAAATCTATCGATACCGGTATGGGTCTTGAGCGTATGACGGCAGTATTACAGCATGTTAACAACAATTATGATATAGATTTATTTCAGGAAATAATTAATTTTACCGAAAATATAGTAAAAGTGAAAGTAGAGGGAGAAGCTAAATTTTCTTACCGAGTTATTGCCGACCACTTACGAGCAAGTAGCTTTTTAATAGCTGACGGCGTTATTCCTTCAAATGAGGGGCGTGGTTACGTACTTCGCCGCATTATGCGAAGATCCATGAGGCATGCTCATATGCTTGGGTCAAAAGAGCCGTTAATGTATAAATTACTGCCAAAACTTGTTGATTTAATGGGGAATGTTTATCCTGAACTTAAAAGAGCAGAAAGCTTTATAAGCAGTATCTTAGAACAAGAAGAAATTAGATTTAAAGCCACATTAGAACGTGGTCTCAAACTTCTTACTGAAGAAACAAAAACGCTAACAAAAGGGAATGAATTATCAGGAGAAGTAGCATTTAAACTATACGATACGTACGGATTTCCGCTTGATTTAACCGAAGATATTCTAAAAAACCGTGATATTTCCGTTGATCACAAAGGGTTTGAAGAGCAAATGCTTATGCAAAAAGAACGTGCTAGAAAATCTTGGTTTGGCTCCGGTGAATCAAAAACCGATCAGTTGTGGTTTGATATCAAAGAGCAACATGGTAGCACGGAGTTTTTAGGATATATACTTAATGAAGCAAAATGTAAAATAATTGCATTAATCAAAAATAATAATTTAGTTAATGATATAAAAGAGATAGATACACAATTCCTGCTAATCAGCAACCAAACTCCTTTCTACGGTGAATCAGGCGGTCAAATAGGTGACATCGGAACGATATTTGCAAAAGATTCTGAAGTAGAAGTAATAGATACTTTAAAATATTTAGGCTCTATTATAGTCCACAAATGTATTTTGAAAAAGGGGCAGATTAACGTAGGCGAGAATGCTAATTTTAGTATAGACATAAGATATAGGCAAAATTTAAGAATTCATCACTCGGCAACGCATATATTACATGCAGTACTGCATGAGGTACTTGGTAAACAAGTTACTCAAAAAGGTTCGTTAGTCGCTCCGACTTATTTACGCTTTGATATTAGCCATTCTAAAGCTGTGACTAATGAAGAAATCACTTTAATCGAAGATAAGGTAAATGAGATTATTAGAGATAATCATGAAGTAACTACTACATTAATGGCAACTGAAGATGCAGTTAAACAAGGAGCTATGGCACTGTTTGGCGAGAAATACGACTCTGAAGTAAGAGTAGTTAAGATGGGTGAGACTTCTTTAGAATTATGCAGCGGTACGCATGTCAGACGTACCGGTGACATCGGTTGCTTTAAAATCACAAGCGAAAGTACTATAGCAGCAGGTGTTCGTAGAATTGAAGCAGTTTGCGGTGAATTCGTAATTAAATTAATGAGAGAAAAGGATAGTTTACTTAAATCGATAGAAAGCAGTTTAAAAACTAATAAAAATGAACTGATTACTAAGGTTAATAATATCTTAGAGCGTAACAAGGAAGTTGAGAAAGAGTTAGAAAAAACTCATTTAGCTAGTTTAGATTTAAGTATAGAGCAAATTGAAAAGCAAGCTACACAAATAACAGGAATAAAACTATTATACAAAAAAGTAAGAAATATAGACAATAAAATATTACGTCAAGCTGCCGAAAATTTAACAAAAAAAGTAGAAGATTTGATAATGGTATATATTGCCGAGGGAATTGGTAAATTATCTATTACGGTTGCGGTGAGTAAAGCTATAACAGACAAATACAATGCAGATATAATTGCAAAAAAACTTTCTTTATTCTTAGGTGGCAGCGGCGGAGGTGGACAAGCAAGCCTTGCTCAAGCCGGTGGAAATGATATAGGTAAGCTAACTAACATCCATGAAAAATTATACAGTTTATTGACAGTGTCGTAGTGTACTAATTTAGGACGTCATTACGAGTGTGCTTTGTAGATGGATACCCGGTTGTCATTGTGAGCAACCGTAGTACTTGCGTGGCAATCTCGTCAAATATCCTGAGATTGCTTCGTCAATTACTTCGTAATTTCCTCGCAATGACAAGGTGGTATCCACGTAACAATGCCTATGCAGGGAGGCATTGTAATGACAAAATTTATGGTTGTTAATACGCTGCTTTCACAAAATAAAGACCGGAGGCGGGAGCAGTAGGACCGGCGGCTTTTCTATCTTTGGCTTCTAGAACATCTTTAATTTGTTCTGCCTGCCAAATATTTTTACCAACAAGTACTAAACTGCCGACAATATTACGTACCATATGATGCAAAAATGACGGGGCTGAAAGATATAATTTTATTTCTTCGTCTTCTTTAATAATATTAAGTTCAGTTAAAGTTTTAATCGGTGATTTTGATTGACATGAGCTAGCCCTAAATGAAGTAAAATCATGTTTGCCTAATAGATAAGCGGCAGCTTGTTGCATAGCCGGAACATCTAAAGGTGAACTAATCCACCATGCTCTATTTAAATCAATTACCGATGGATAAGGTCTATTAATAATTCTATATATATAATAACGAGAGGTAGCTGAAAACCTAGCATGAAAATTATTGGGGGCTAATTCACAATTCCATACTCCTACGGCATACGGTCTTGCAAAATAGTTGATAGCCGTAATAATTTTGTGAGGTTCTAAATATTTTGAAAGATCAAAATGTGCTACTTGACCTATAGCATGAACACCGACATCTGTCCTTCCTGACCCAAACAATATCACCTGTTCACCGGAAAATTTATAAATCGCTTCTTCTAATATCTGCTGTACCGACATTACTCCTGCTTGTCTTTGCCAACCTGCAAGATCCGTGCCTAAATATTCAATGGTAATTTTATATCGATACATAATAGCCCACTGTCATCCCGTGGCTTGACCACGGGATCTTGTATCACAGCCTTGTATCCTGAGATCCCGAATCACGGGATGACAGTATAAGTATTATCATGCTTCTAGTAAATCCGATGGATTACCGTCACCACGCTTTCCTCCGCTTCTAAAGCTATTAAGTTTTTTGGATCTAATAGGATGTTGTAACTTTCTTAAAGCTTTTGACTCGATTTGTCTTATACGTTCTCTAGTTACTTTAAATTGCTGCCCTACTTCTTCTAATGTATGGTCAGTATTCATACCTATACCGAAACGCATTCTAAGCACTCTTTCTTCACGAGGCGTAAGGGTTGCAAGTACTCTAGTGGTAACTTCTCGTAAATTTGACTGAATTGCCGCATCAATCGGTGCTACTGCATTCTTATCTTCGATAAAATCGCCTAATTGACCGCCGTCACTATCATCCCCTACGGGATTCTCAAGACTTATAGGTTCTTTAGCTATTTTCATGACTTTACGCACTTTATCAAGCGGCATTGAAAGACGGTTAGCGATTTCCATTGCTGTTGGTTCGTATCCGAGTTCATTAAGCATTTGTCTTGAAGTACGTAGTATCTTATTAATTGTTTCAATCATATGCACAGGAATACGTATAGTCCTTGCTTGATCGGCAATAGCTCTTGTTATAGCTTGTCTAATCCACCACGTAGCATAGGTAGAGAATTTATAACCACGGCGATATTCAAATTTATCCACCGCTTTCATAAGTCCTATATTACCTTCTTGAATTAAATCTAAAAACTGCAATCCTCTATTAGCGTATTTTTTAGCGATAGATATAACTAAACGTAAATTCGCTTCTATCATATCTTTTTTTGCTTGTAGCGTTTGCCTCTCACTTTTTTGTATAGTATTCACTAGTTTTTTAAAATCATTAACTAAAAGACCGGTTTTAGATTCTATAACCAATAATTCAGCAATCATTTGATCTATATAATCCGATTCTTTAGTCATTAACTCTTTCCAAGCGACTTTTTTATTTTTCAGCATTTTTTCTTTCCATGCTGCATTGATAACCGATCCTATATATTCATCAAGGAAATTTTGGCGAGTTACTCCATATTTTTCAGCAAGTTTTAAAAAAGCTGTTTCTTTATTAATTAAATCACGATTTATTCCATACATCTTACCTAAAATTTCTTCTGTTCTTTTAGAATTAAAATGTATTTCCGAAACTTCATTTATTAATAATTCCAAATTATTATATTTTTTGCTATTTTGTAAAACCTTCGGCTCAAAAGATTTCTCATAACATTTTTTAGCTTCAATGAGTAGCTCTTCGCAGATAAAAGAAATCTTTTTCATACGCTCTATAATATTAGGTAATATCTGCGTTTCTACTTTAGACATAGATAAGTGATTATCCTCATGCTCTTCTCCTTCGGTCTCACTACTATGTTCTTCATCATTTTCGGGTGTTTCGTCATGTAACATGTTAGCTTCTAAATCTATCAGATCACGTAGTAACATTTTTTCATTAACTAAATCTTCATACCATACTATAAAACAACGCATAGCAATAGGGCTTCTGCATAAGGAAGCAGTCATTGTTTTATGTCCTTCCTCAATCCTTTTTGCTATTTCTACTTCATTTTCACGAGTTAAAAGATCGACTCCCCCCATATCCTTAAGATATAATCTTACAGGATCATCGGTAGTACCTATATTTTCTTCTTCTACCTCATCCTCAGGTTCATTATCAACATTGGTAGATAGCTTAAATTCTTCATCCATTCCGATATCAAGCTTAATTTCATCATCTTCATTAGATTCTAAAATATCTACTCCCGCATCGGAAAATTTTAATATAGCTTCCTCTAATTGTCTTATTGAAGGATTTTTATTAAGAGGAAGAGCGTTGTTTATATCATCATAAGTGACCGGTATCTTTTTAGATTTAGCTTTTTTAAGTAAACTATCTATTTTATCTAGATCATTGTCTATATTGCTATTGCTCATTAAATACCTATATGCTTTTTCTTTTAAAAGAAGTTTGAAATAATTAAGTTATCGTGTGATTAATAAAAGATTCGTTTAAAACTTGAAGTTCATTTGCAATCTTCAGAATTTCTTTTTTATATAGTAAAACTTTTTCAAAGTCGTAATTGTCAGTACTGTTTATGGTAATAGCGTATTCTTGTTGTAAATTTATTAGATAATATTTCTTATGTAGCCACTGCCATAATAAATCCAGTCTGATATTATTTTTATTAAATGAGATATCTAAAAACAAATTATCCGTTTTTGATAATAATAAAAAAATATCAAAAAAGCTAGTTTTTTCCACAATTGCAGTAATTTCACTTGCTTCTACGTTATTATCTATAATCTCGTTTAAATACCAATTACGGAATTCTTCAAGCGATTTATTATTAAAATTTAAATTTAAGATGAAATCTCTAATATCTTTTTCTTCAAGAATTATAGGAAATTTAACCAACAAAGCACAAAAAGCGTGTTCTAGTATTTCAAGCTCCGAATAGCCGTGACTTGAAATTATAGGAGCCAAATTTGAGTTTTTAGTTGTAGCTTTCTTCTGCCTTGTGACTAAATTTTGCCATATTTGATCTTTAAAAAACCTGTAATAACTTGCTTTTAAAGCACTATCCGATATTTTGCTGCAATAATTTTTTAAATTTTTTTCTAAATTAGCTTTTTCTTCCGCAGTTTTAAAACTCTTGCCGCTATACTCAATATGCCAAATCATTTCTGATAAGCTTATTCTTTTATCTATAAGCTTTGCAAAAAAATCAGCACCGTTTTTATTTACTGCATCGTCGGGATCAAGTCCGCTTGGTAACCTAATAAAAGAAATTTTCTTTTCACTATTAATAAGCGGTAATGCTAAGTTAATAGTTCTTATGCTAGCTTTTATGCCTGCATTATCTCCGTCAAGACATAATATAATTTCATCGCCAGCACGCCATAATTTATGTAAGTGATTCTCGGTAACGCTAGTACCGAGACTCGCAACCGTTTCACTAAAACCTGCTTGATGTAGTGCTATAACATCAAAATAACCTTCTACTAAAATCGAATGATTTTTTTTATAGCTACTGCTTATCGCTTTATGCTCACCGTATAGAGTTTCACTTTTTTGAAATACTGTAGTTTCAGGTGAATTTAAGTATTTAGGCAGCCCCTCCCCTAGTACTCTACCGCCAAAGCCTACAATTTTATTGTAAATATTTCTAATTGGAATAGTAATACGGTTAGAAAATAAATTATATATTTCACCGTTTTCTCGCTTGCCAATTAGTCCTGCTTTACCAAGCTTTATAATATCTATATTTTTATCGTGAAAAAATTTTTCAAATTTATTATTCTTCGGGGCAAAGCCTATTGAAAACTCTTTTACTGTTTCTTCGGTAATACCCCTTTCGTGTAGATAATGTAATATTTCAGGTGTTAATTGTGTCCTGAAAAACTTATTGGCGAGTTCTAAAATATTTAGAATTTCATCGGATTCTTCATAAAATTCTTTCTGTTTCACAGTTAATTTCGGTATCTCTATACCGTAATCGGTTGCAAGCTTTATAGCAGATTCATTATAAGATAAACCGCTAATATTAGAAGTAAATTTTATAACGTCACCGGCTGCTTTACAACCAAAACAATAGAAAAATCTCTTACTATCACTAACCGTAAAAGATGGGGTCTTTTCTTGATGGAAGGGACATAAACCTACATAGTTACCGGATTTTCTAGTTAAAGCTACTTTTTGCCGCACTACATCCGATATGTTAATACGGTTTCTTAAGAACTCATAAAATTCCGGTGCAACTCTCATTAATATTACAATATGTAAGAAAGAATAGCTGTAGAAAGACAATAAGAAAACGGTATAGACAAATTATCGTTAATTCTTAAATCTTTTGAATAAAATTCAGCTACTGTAGCCCCTATGCAGCTTATAATAATAATAATAAAACTTGTATTATATCCTAAATAGAAATACACTAATATACTTATAAAAATTGCAGAAGCTAAAAAGGTAATAGAACCGGCTATAGATTTACC
The DNA here is from genome assembly GCF_036857515.1 of Candidatus Rickettsia tasmaniensis. NCBI lineage: Bacteria > Pseudomonadati > Pseudomonadota > Alphaproteobacteria > Rickettsiales > Rickettsiaceae > Rickettsia > Candidatus Rickettsia tasmaniensis. Next base: position 52,839 of record NZ_JAQCNX010000006.1, read on the forward strand.
GTTACCTAAGCTATTTCCTATTTTAACGCCGACAAGAGCCGCTAAACAATCTGAAATAATTAAAATCAACCACGAACAAATCACTAAATTTTTAGGAAAAAGAAGAGCAGTTAAGAAAAAACCGAGCATCATAAAGCTAAGGCCGCTTAAAGCAAAAGAACCGCTATTTTCTTCAAGCCTTATAACTTTTGAAAAAAATCTAGTTACAAATTCGCTAATTTTTGCATTATTATGACGTGATACATCTAAATATAATGTAACGGCCGTTATTATAAATAATAATAACATAATAGCGGTTCTTGGAATAAATAAATAAAGCAGCGGAAATATTATAGCCGATAGGTGGAAAATTTTACGCTTTGTCTCAAAGTCAAAATCTTTAATTTCCATAAGATTACTAATTTGTTGCTATTGTTATATGAGAAATAATGCCAACATCATTGCGAGCAGTATTCGATGTCATTCCTGCTTTCGCAGGAATGACATAACAGAATCCGCTTAGATTAGGACCACTTGCAATGACGATATTTAGGCAATGCCAAATAATTAAAAAGGCTTATTTGACAAATTTCACTATTACAAATATACTTGCTGAAATCTATATTATTGAAAATAGTATACTAAAATTACTAAATCTATACAATATAATTATGAATACAAAATTTCCTATCACCGCTAAAGGTTTTGAAAAATTAGAACACGAGCTTAAACATTTAAAACATGTAGAACGTAAAAAAATTAGTGAAGATATAGCCGAAGCACGAGAACACGGCGATTTATCCGAGAATGCGGAATATGAAGCGGCACGTGAGAAACAAGCATTTATAGAAGGGCGTATTAAAGAGCTTGAAGATATGACGGCAAGAGCGGAAATTATTGATATTGGTAAATTATCGGGAGATAACATAAAATTCGGGGCTACGGTTACTTTGATCGACGACGATACTGAAGAAGAAGTAACATATATTATTGTAGGAGAATATGAAGCCGATATAACTAGAAAAAGAGTTTCAATCGCTTCTCCTATAGCAAAAGCTTTGATTGGGAAATCGGTAGGTGATTTTGTAGAAGTTACAACACCGAAAGGATCTAAATCATACGAAGTAGTTACCGTTGAATATAAAGAACTAGAACTTTAACTTGATTTTTTTGTCACTATAAACGTTAACCGTATGGCTTGTTATGTCATTCCCGCCTACGCGGGAACGACATCGAGTAGGTTTTTCGATCCATGCAACAACCCCTGCTCCTCGCAATGACGATTTGGGTATCGACAACGCAGGTATGACATTATTAATTACTTCTTCTTAAACATCTCGAGCATTCTTTTTGTTACTATAAATCCACCGAAGATATTTATAGAAGCAAGCAGCGTTGCAAAATACCCTAGTAGACTGGGAAACCCAAAAGCAGAGCTACTTGCAGCAATCATAGAACTAAGAACTATAATACCTGAAATAGCGTTAGTAATAGACATAAGCGGAGTATGGAGTGCAGGCGTTACTTTCCACACAACATAATAGCCCACAAAAGAAGCTAATGCAAAAATAGTTATAGCAAATACTAGCGGGTCTATAGTACTTGTGTTTGTTTGCCAACTAGTATCTATTACCAAATCTTTTAATTTATCTGATAATTCTTGGGTATTATGGGCAATTTCAGCAGCCTGTTTAGCCATCGTCGGTAATTGATTCATATATTTAATTTCTCACTCACAATTTTTCCGTCTTTAGTAATCAACATCTCACGTACTAACGCATCATCCATATTAAACTTACCGTCTTGCAATGCATAGGTTAGAAAATTATACAAATTCTTAGCATATAATTTTGAGCTGTCGGTAGCAATTTTAGTAGCAAGGTTTGATAAACCTATTATGGTAACTCCGTGCTTAGTAACAATCTTATCCGGTTCTGAACCTTCCACGTTCCCGCCTGTACTAGTCGCTATATCAACAATCACTGAGCCGCGCTTCATAGATTCTAGCATTTTTTCCGTAACAAGCAGAGGTGCTTTTTTTCCCGGAATTTGTGCAGTAGTAATAACTATATCATATCCTTTAATAATTTTTGCTAAAAACTCTTCTTGTTTAGCTTTATAATCTTCTGAACTCTCGTGAGCATAGCCTGATTTATCTTGTAAATCCTCCTGTAATTCCGGTGAAACAAACTTAGCTCCTAAGCTTTCTACCTGCTCTTTGGTAGCAGCTCTTACATCATATCCTGCAACAATGCTACCAAGCCTTTTTGCCGTTGCAATAGCTTGAAGACCGGCAACACCGATACCAAGCACTAAAGTTTTACACGGTGAAATCGTCCCTGCTGCCGTCATCATCATAGGAAAAGCCCTTGTATAATGATAGCTTGCTTCAATTACCGCTCTATAGCCTACTAAGTTACTTTGAGAAGATAAAGCGTCCATATTTTGAGCTTTAGTAATTCTCGGCACAAACTCCATAGCAAAAGTCGTAAGTTTTTTTTTAGCTGCCGCTTTTATATATTCATGATTTAAATAAGGCGATAATAATCCTACAATAATTGCTCCTTTTTTTGCAAATTCAAGCTCACTATATTTATCCGTAACAGATGAAGGTTGCACCTGCACCTTTAATATAATATCAGCATCAGAAATAATTTCGAGTGGTACCGAAGATATTTTAGCACCTAGAGCAACATATTCTTCATCAAGAAAACCGGCATGAAGCCCTATATCTTTTTCTACCATAACCGCATAGCCTTTTTTGACTAGCAATCCTGCTACTTCAGGCGTTATAACGGCTCGTGTTTCATGCTTGGCTTTTTCTTTTAAAGCAACGATTTTCATAAATACTAATTATATTTTGCATTAACTGAATATATAAGGTATTTTAAACATAATTTAAAATATAAAACAACGAAAATGAAAAAAATATTTTTTCTAATCATTATTTATCTTTTTGTGAATTCAAGCTTAGCATTTGGGGCAGATGATAAAACAGCTATTTCGGAGCTAAAAACTTATCTACGTACGATAAAATCAGTTGCGATAGATTTTACTCAAGAAGATTCGTACGGTAAAATAGTCAAAGGAAAATTACTGATCCGTAAACCTTATAATTTTAGATGTAATTATTATCCTCCTTTCCCTTTAGTTATAATAGGTACTAAAAATTTCGTATCGATGTATGATTATGATATGGAGCAAGTAAGCCGTATTAATAGAAGCGAAAATACATTTAATTTTTTATTAGAAGATAATGAGCATTTTTACAAGGATTTTGTTTTTGAATCGGCAATTAACGAAAGAAATATTTCTAAAATTACTATCTATCATACTCTAACGGAAAAACGTAGCGAAATTACTTTTAATAAAGCTACTCAACAAATTGAAGCATTAAAAATATTTGAAGATAATAATATAGTCACTATTACTTTTGATAAAATAGCTAAAGTACAAAAATTTTCCGATGATTTGTTTAAATTAAAAAACCCTGAAATATTCGGTCCTCCTGAAAGATTAACAAAATCAGAAATAGAAAAAAAATATATTGTTTCTTGAAAATAAACAGGTTATGTTAATTACGCTAGTAGTGGGCATTGTACCTGTTTAGTCGGTCAGGTCTGAAAGGAAGCAGCCAGAGTGGGATGCGATGGGTCATTACTAGCATTATTCTAATTTTGATATCATTTCTACAGCAAGGCGGCTCGTTTTATGTCATTCCCGCGAAAGCAGGAATTCAGTAAAACATATAAAATACGTATTTTGTAGCAATATTAAGGTTATTTTCTCTAGATTCCTGCTTTCGCGGGAATGACATAGAGAACCATGCAATAAAGCCAGTTTTCTGCTAAAATGACATAAAAAGTCTTATAACTATCGTGCTAGATATAAATTCATCAAATCAATATATTCCTTTTGCAAGGAAATATCGTCCTAGTAACTTTGCCGAGCTTCAGGGGCAAGAGGTATTAGTCAAAGTTTTAAGCTATACTATTTTAAACGATAGGCTTGCCGGAGGCTATCTTTTAACAGGTATTAGAGGAGTCGGTAAAACTACTTCCGCCCGAATTATTGCTAAAGCCGTAAACTGTTCTGCTTTAATTACCGAAAATACGACTATTAAAACATGCGAGGAATGCACGAATTGCATCAGCTTTAATAATCATAATCACCCTGATATAATCGAAATTGATGCGGCAAGTAAAACTAGCGTAGATGACATACGTAGAATTATAGAATCCGCCGAGTATAAGCCCCTACAAGGTAAGCATAAAATCTTCATTATTGATGAGGTGCATATGCTCTCTAAAGGGGCATTTAATGCACTTCTTAAGACACTGGAAGAACCGCCACCTCATATAATATTTATCTTTGCAACGACAGAAGTACAAAAGATACCTGCAACTATTATCTCAAGATGTCAACGTTATGATTTAAGGCGGTTGAGTTTTGAAGAGATTTTTAAGCTACTTGAATATATAACTAAGCAAGAAAATTTAAAAACCGATATAGAAGCACTAAGAATTATAGCTTACAAATCGGAAGGGTCGGCACGTGATGCAGTCTCTATTTTAGATCAAGCAGCTAGTATGTCGGCGAAATCTGACAATATAATTAGTCCTCAAGTAATTAATCAAATGCTTGGGCTTGTCGATAGTTCGATTATAATAGAATTTGTCGAATGTATTATCCACAGAGAGACGGAAAAAGCTATAAATTTAATAAATAAACTTTACGGTTCTTCGGTTAATCTTGAGATTTTTATAGAATCAGCATCAGATTTTATTGCTTATCTTAATAAAGTAAAAATGTTACCTAATTATAGTTTGCCTATATATGAATCATTTAATGATAGAACTAAAAGCATATTAGATAAAACCAGCTTGCCGCACTTATCAATCTTATGGCAAATATATAATAAGGGAGTAGGGGAAATAAAAATTTCCTATAACCAACTAACAGAAACGGAAATGTTAGTTATAAAATCTATATATTCGACGTCGCTACCCTTGCTTACAGATTTTGACGGTAATAATCAAAATTTAAATCAATCAATTAATCCGGAAATAAAAAAAAAATTTGAAATTGTAGATTTTCTTGAATATTTATATAAAAATAATGAGATAGATATATATTATTTCCTGCTCAATCATACGGAACTTAAAAATCTCAGTAATAATAGATTAGAGTTCGTAAGTCTTGAAGTTACAAGCAAAATAAAAAGACAAATAGAAGATTTGTTAGCTGCTTTTACTAATGAAAAGTTTGAGATAGTAATAATAAAAGAGCAGAACAAGCAAACCTTAAAGAATCAGTTAATTGGTAAGATTGAAGCAAGTAACGATTTTGGTTTAATTAAAAAACATTTCCCAAATATAACAATTTCGGATATTTTACTTAAAAGCTAAAAATATATAGGATAGAATTATGGTAAATTTTAATCAGTTTTTAAAGCAAGCCCAATCAATGCAAAAGAAAATGCAAGAAGCTCAAGAGCAAATGGCAAATGCAAGATATACCGGTAAAGCCGGCGGCGGACTTATTGAGGTTATTGCAACCGGTAAAGGCAAAGTTGAAAAGATTTCAATTGATGAATCTTTATTAAAAGCAGAAGAAAAAGAAATGCTTGAGGATTTAATTAAAGTTGCCTTTAATGATGCTCAACAAAAATGTGATGAAGATTCTCAAAATTCTTTATCAGGAGCTTTAAACGGTATGAGCTTACCACCAGGCTTTAAAATGCCGTTTTAACACGGCTCTTATGTCATTCTCGCAAAGATCGTGTTGAGTGGATACAAGTCGTCATTGCACACGAACGTTAGTGAGCGTGGCAATCTCAGGAATTCTTCCCAAGATTGCTTCGTCAATTTACTATTGTAAATTTCCTCGCAATGACAGAAAAACTGCTCCACGTAACAACGTCTTTAGTCGCTTAGCTCATGACGATTTGGTATCCATATTTATTCACAAAATATCATCACAATAAGATGTATCTATCCCCAACATCTCGTTAAGCTCTGTTTGTACTATCTCAGGCAAAACTTTAAGTTTCTCTTTTAATATTTGATATTCTTCATTGTTGTCAACATTATATATTTCTTTATATTTCAATAGCGTTTTATCCCTAAGAGAAGGGATAATCATATCGTTTAGTTTATCTAATTTTTGCTCTAATTTTTCTTTTTGCTCTTCTGTTAGCTCTTTTTTACCGGTTTCTAAAAAACTTTTCAAATTACGAGCATCTTGTAGATAAAGTTTAACAACATCAATATTATAATTAGTATCCAAAAGTTTTATTGATGCTTTCCAAGCTATAAATTCTATTAATTTTTCAAATGAAAATTTCTACTAAACTTTCTGTTTCTACATTCTTCTGCCAGTTTATGAAAATCATCTTCACAATCTACGTCATCAGGATTAGCTTCTGTCTTAAGTAGTATTTTAACTATATTTTCTTTACTTAGAATAGAAGCTATATGCAGAGGTGTATCATCGTGTTCATTTAGTGGTATTGCTGCAAACTCATTAGAAACAGCCATCTTATTATTGACAAGTTCTTTGATCTTCTTAATGTCTTCATTGTAAATAGCATTAAACAAATTGATTTTGAAATCGTTTTCGTCATATTTAGATTTATACATAAAACCCCTTTTATTTTAAAAAGGCATGTTAGCACTTTTTGATATAAAGGTCAAGAGATAATTAATAATTTAACTATTTCTTAATAAGAAGGAAATTTGTAAAAAATAGACATCTTTCCAAAGCAGTTTATAGAGAGGAATTTAAAGGATACACGGAAGCACTTGCCGCTGCAGCATATATAGACATACGCGAAGATTAGGGATTAGGATCGACGTACAAATTGCCTTTAGAAGCAAGTTATGCAGGAAGTCTAATAATTCAAGATCAATAAATCCTTATCAATCCTGAAACCTTTGAAACGCTCAAGTAGCGACATACCAAGAAGCGAAATATCAAGGTCACCAAGACCTACATGTCCTTTGATGTTCTTAAATTCCGTACCGATTACTACACTATTTAAGGTTATAGGGGCGGCTTTATTTTCGCCGTTAGCTGTTAGATAAGTTCTAGTATATTTTAATTTAGTTAAGTCAAAGCCTAATTTTTGAGCATCTTCTTTAGTTAAAGCTATATCACTTGCCCCTGTATCTACCATAAATTTTATTTTAACATTATTTACAAAAGCATTGATATAAAAATGCCCGTCTCTGCTACGGGCTATAATAATTTCTCCGACTTCAGTGGACCATTTATATGATGGAATTAAAGCAGACATTACTCTATGATAAGCGTAGTTCAGCTCAAACCTAAAAGCATAACCGGTTATTATAACTAAGAAAATTACTGCCCACATTGCTAATTGCAAACAAAATCTGCGCATTTCATTTTGGCTAATAGTACTGTAAATTATACTAAATAATATTAATAATGACGCACAAAAACTCCCTATATTTTGTGGTGCTTTAAAAAATTTTGGATAATGTTGATTGATATATTTGTATAATAAACCGGTTACAATTACGGTGCTGCAAATGATAAAAATAAGTTTTATGAGTTTTTTATTCATATAATATACTACAAGTAAATAAAGAATAGGTATACGAAGTTCTATCTGAGTATATAATTTTAATCTATATAATCAAACCAAAGTCCCAGCCCATTTTTAAGTGGAAAACTACCTTCTTGGTTCACTAGAATAATAATTCCAAGTTCTTCTGACGGTATAAAGCCAATAAAAGAATTAATACCGTTAATTATAGCCTAAGTGAAAAATTAAATCCTTATTTGAGCGTCCTTTTACTTTAAGAATACACCATCCAAGAGCATAATATGACTCAATCATTTTTTGATCAATAGGCCAAATCGGTTGCCATTTAAATCCAAAAACATCTTTGTTTGATTTTACTATTTTATACATACGATCTAAAGTACTTTTAGCAATAAGATTCGGTTTATAACCAAAACTAAGTGTGAATATTTCAATCATTCCATCTATTGATGCAAAAACGGCAGATGCAGGTACCGTCTTTGGGTAATAAGCGGAAACGGCAACAATGTTATTACCTCCTGTCCGTCTATTATTGCTTTAGAATACGGATAAGCAAGTTGTACATTCGGCCCTAGCGGTAATATTTGTATATCTTGCGTTTTAAGCGTTGTACGCAAATTATCTATTGCAACATTTAAACTTGATTTTTTACAATTTAAAGCTTCTTCAAGTAAACTAAAAACTATGTTACTATACTTATAGCATTACCCGGGTTTACAACTAGCTTGTTGTTTTTTTAGCAACGTTAAAAGCTTTGCGCGATTCATTCCTTGCTCAATTTCAATATTTCCTGAGAATTGATAACTTGTTGTATGGCTTAAAATATTATTAAGACTAATAGCATTTTTTAGGTATGGTAATTTGAATTTTTCGTCAAAATCTCAACTTTCTTGATCTACCATTAATGCAATTGCCGTTGCTGAAACAGCTTTTGAAACCGATGCTAAAGGAAATAATTACTATTTTATACATACGATCTAAAGTACTTTTAGCAATAAGATTCGGTTTATAACCAAAACTAAGTGTGAATATTTCAATCATTCCATCTATTGATGCAAAAACGGCAGATGCAGGTACCGTCTTTGGGTAATAAGCGGAAACGGCAACAATGTTATTA
>NZ_JAQCNX010000014.1:0-119199 GCF_036857515.1 Candidatus Rickettsia tasmaniensis
ATTTTTTTATTATTTTCCTAGATTGTCACGCTTCCTACAATCGCTCGCAATGACGATGAAAATAATACTTACTACACATTAACCTTTTTATTAAGATACATTAATATAAACAAAGCAGGCAAGGCTAAAATTATAGTAAAGAGGAAAAAACCGTCCCAACCCATCATATTTACGAGTTTTCCAACATAAATAGTGACAGTATTGTTACATAAACTACTAGCACTACTAAGTAAAGCATATTGTGTTGCGGAATATTTTTTATTACATAAATTACCTATATATCCGACTAAAGCAGTAGCACCCATAGCGGCAGCAAAATTCTCTATAGTAATAGCAATTAATAAAGCTTCAAAAGAAGGAGGCTGATGATTAAGCCAAATAAATGCAAAATGCGTTAAGCTTTGGGCAATACTGGTAATAATCAAACCTTTAAAATTCCCCACCCTATACATTACAATACCACCGACAAAACCGCCGACTAAGGTTGCAATCAATCCATAAAGTTTCGCTATTATTGCTATTTCGCCTTTTGTATAACCAAGCTCTATATAAAAAGGTGAGGCAACCGCTCCAAGCATAGCATCACCTAATTTTAAAAATATTACCGCAAGTAAAATAGTTGCGGCAAATTCTCTTTTGAAAAAATCCTTGAAAGGATTAATTACTGTAGAAATCCATGAAGTAATAGAAATAATATTAATTTTTTCTCTTACTAATTCTTTTTCGTTTACGGTTATTATAAATATCGTTGCAATGCCAAATATTATAGCTATAACACAGAAAGTTAGTTGCCAATTATTTCCAGTTATTTCTGCAAGGTATAAAGCACCTGCCCCTGTAATAAGCATACCGATTCGATAACCGAATACGGCGGTTGCACTAGCTATGCTTTGTGTTTCTTGATCAAACTTATCTATACGCAACGCATCAACGGCAATATCAAACGTGCTAGATAAAAAGCCTAATAATATAGTCAAAAAATAGAAAGAAGTTAAAGAAACTTCAGGATTTTCCTTGCTCATAGCAATTAGTACTAAAGCCATTAAAGAGCTACATAATATAAGCCAGCTTTTGCGATGTCCCCACCTACTTAAAAAAGGTATTTTAAAATTGTCGACTAGAGGCGACCAAAATACTTTTAACGAATATGATAACCTTGCAACCGCAAAAGTAGTAATAACGGCGATATCTATACCGGATTCTTTTAACCATACCGCAAGAGTAGAAAAAATTATAACCAGCGGCATACCGCTAACTATTCCTAAAATAAATATTTCAAATAATCGATAGTCTTTAAAAATCTTGGTAATGCGCATTGTGATATTTCATTAAATCGTCATTGCGAGGAAGGGCATAGTCCCAACGTGACAATCTTGTCAAGCATCCTGAGATTGCTTAGTCAATTACTTACATAATTTCCTCGCAATAACGAAAATATTAGTGTTGCAATAATAATTAATAAAATTAAGAAATATAAGCTATTTACTTTATAAATCAACCATTTTCTCTTAACTCCTTATTATACAACCTATAATATTCATCTTTATTTTTAAGCAATTGTGTATGAGTTCCTTGTTCACAAATCTCACCGTTTTTCATGACGATAATATTATCAAGATCGGTAATACTGCTTAAACGATGCGTAATAATTAAAGTGGTTTTTCCTTGGCGTAATTTCTTTAACGATTCTAGAATTTTCTGTTCGGAAGCTTGGTCTAAGCTGCTTGTTGCTTCATCCCAAATTAAAATAGGAGCATCTTTTAAGAAAGCTCTAGCAATAGATAAACGCTGACGCTGACCGCCTGAAAGAGTTGTCCCCTGCCCCCCTATCTGCGTGTCATAACCGTTCGGCAGATGCATAATAAACTCATGAGCATCGGCATATTTTGCTGCTCTAATTATTTCTTCTCTTGTAGCGTTTTCCTGACCGTATGCTATATTTTCTGCAACGCTTGTATCAAATAAATGAGTATCTTGAGTAACTAAGGAAATCTGACCTCTAAGTGAAGTAAGCTTAATATCTTTAATATCATGATTATTAATTAAAATTCTTCCTTCATTTGGATCATAAAAACGCACTAATAAATTACTAAGCGAAGTCTTAGCACTACCTGAACGCCCGACAAACGCAATAATTTTATGAGACTCTAGCCTTAAATCTATATATTTTATAGCTATTTTACTCTCAAACCTTAAAGCTAGTTTTTCAAAAGTAATTTGTGGATTATATAAATCTACGTCTTTAGCATCTTCATGATCTTTAATAAGAGGCTCGGTATCCAAAATACTAAATACCCTCTTAGCTGCTGCTATTCCTTCTTGCAAATTAATATTTAACGATACCAAACTTTTAAACGGTCTATAAGCCGCTGCAAAAGAAGCCAAAAAAGCAAAAAGAGCCCCTGGCGTACTTTTCCCCTCCAGGACTAGATTACCTCCATACCATACCATCCCTCCAACTGCAAGACCGCTTAAACCCTCCATAATCGGTGAAACCATCGCATCTAACTTAGATGTTTTTTTGTAGAACTCTAAAATATTATTAATAATCAACGATGCTCTATTACTTTCTATTTTTTCGCCTACAAAAGATTTAATAATCTTAATTGACTGAAATGTTTCATCAAGCCGAGAGGTATAATGCCCAAGCTCTTCTTGTGACTGTGCAAATATTCTTCTTATCTTTCTACCCATCCTTTGCACCGGATAAACAGCTAAAGGAAAAACAAGAAAAACTACGCAAGATAATAGCGGTTCTAAATGAAACATTGTTGCTATTAAACATACTACAGTTAGGAAATGTTTAGCACATCCGACAAATAAGTTAGAAACAGCTCCACGCATCAAAGAAATATCATTAGTAAAACGAGATATTAAACGTCCTGAAGATTGGTTTTGAATAAAAGAAATATCGGCAAATAACAAATGCTCATACATTTTTATCTGTAAATCGTTTAGTACCCTCTGCCCAACAAATTTTATTAGATAATTCTGATAATACTCTGAAATTCCTTTTATAACAAAAGTTACAGTAAGCACTATAGGCATTATTATAAGCATTTTCTTATCATGCGTTAAAAAAACCTTATCAATAATAGGTCTAGCCGCATGTACGATCACTGCCGTACAAAGTGCTGCAATAACCATACAAAATATCGAAAAATATATTTTATTTGCGTAAGGTTTAACATGATCTTTTATCAGCCTTTTTATAACATCTACGGCTGTGTAGTTATCATTTAAATTATTGTTATTCATTCTCGTTAAAAATATTAAATTGATGATGTGATTGATTTGGTACAGACATTTTCAAATGCTCAAAAGCGGCAATCGTGATTACCCTACCTCTAGGAGTTCTTTGTAGTAAACCTATCTGTATAAGATAAGGCTCTATGGTTTCTTCAAGTGCGTCACGTTGTTCAGACAAGGCAGCTGCAATCGTTTCAATTCCGACAGGACCGCCGTTATAATTATCCGCTATGAATTTTAGATAACGATAATCATTGCTATCAAGTCCTATACGATCAACTTCCAAACGATTTAACCCAAAATCAGAGATTTCCTTATCTACTCTTGATTTACCGTCAACTGCTGCAAAATCTCTTATACGACGAAGCAATCTTAATGCAATTCTTGGCGTTCCTCTACTTCTTTTAGCTATTTCTTCAGAACCCGAATCAGTCAAATCAATATCAAGTAGTTTACTTGCTCTATTTAGAACTTTCTTCAATTCCTCAGTATTATAAAAATTTAGCCGCATAGGAATACCGAACCTATCACGCAAAGGATTACTAAGCAGCCCGAGGCGTGTGGTAGCACCGATTAAGGTAAATTTCGGCAAGGTTATTTTCACTGACCTTGCGGCAGATCCTTCACCGATAATTATATCAAGCTCAAAATCTTCCATAGCAGGATATAAAACCTCTTCAACCGCAGTATTTAAGCGGTGGATTTCATCAATAAATAATACATCGTTCTTTTCAAGATTGGTAAGAATAGCAGCAAGATCAGCTACCTTAAGTATAGCAGGACCGGAGGTGGATTTAAAATTACCGCCGATTTCGTTAGAGATAATTTTAGCAAGCGTAGTTTTACCAAGCCCGGGCGGACCGTAAAATAAAGTATGATCAAGATGCTCATTTCGAGATTTTGCAGCCTTAATAAATACCGAAAGATTTTCTTTAATCTGCTGTTGACCGACAAATTCTTGCAAATATGACGGCCTTATCGGCAATTCTTGATCATTTTCACTTTTTTCAGGTGATAATATATTAGTCATTATTTTAAATCGAATATTATGACTAATAATAGCTAAAAAATAGTTTTATGCTATAAATTATTTTAGACTTTTATATTAGCCCTCTTCACAGAAACTAGTTACCCCTTCTCTAAGTTTATCTACGGTTTCAAAAAATTTTTCTGTATCAGTGACGCCTAAGTTTTGTAATTCTTCTTTAAGGTAATTTTTATTTAATCCTTTATATAACTTGAAATAATGACCAAATATCTCATTTGATAATATTATATTAGGATTTTCATAATAATTTTTCAAAACTTCCGCTACATCTTTTAGAGTAAGGTTATTTTCATCAGTTATTTCTGTAATTTGTGCGTCCAATTCTTGTCTATCTTGAGATTTCATTCCTATCTTATAACCTAAAATATTACATCCAATTAAGCTTTTATTCTCTTTTATAGCATCCGATAAGGCTTTCTTTGATTCCTCGCTTACTTCTGTACTTAATGAAAAATTCAATCCGGCAAGTTTAGTATTTTTAACAAATGAGGATCAGGCAGGAACATTATTATTATCAAAAAATATCCCACTTATATCTAAATCGCTTATTTTTGTTTCGTTTATATCTTCGAGTAATTTTATTAAATTTTCTTGTGTTATAGGATTTGATGAAATATCAAGAGCTTCAATATTAGATTCTTTAAGAAATTTAATAAAATTATTTATTATTCCATTGTCTAATCTTATATTTGTATTTTGCACTTCTAAAGTTTTTATAGATTTCTTAAATAAATTATTTATTAATCTATCTAATCCCTTATCTCTTAAATAATTATGAGCTAGTTTAATATTTTCTATAGTTCTGTTTACTCTTAAGGTATCTAAAAGAACATCTATCTTATTAAGATTATTCAAAGCATTTATAAAACTAATGTCGGTAACTCGGCATAGCGGATCTTTAAAAAATTCAGCAAATAACTTTATTGATTTTAAACTCCACGAAAAACTATCAGTGCTTAAGTACTTTATAGTAGCATCTCCTTGTAAAGCATTAAATAACCCATTTAAAAGCATCTTCAGGGATTTTAGAGTATCCAACAGCTACAAATACCGGTGATTGTGGTACAAAATTAACCTCGGTAATACTTAAAGTAGCAGGGTCTTTCTCTAGCTCTTTTAATATTTCTTCAGCCTGTATTTTTCCTAAATATTCTATTAACTTGGACATATATTTTACCTATTAATTTTAGTAATTAAAATTAATATAAAATAACTGCCAATTTATCAACTAAAAATTAGAATTTCGATTTTTCAGGGCTGTTTTGATTAATTCATCAATAGAGATTTCAGGATTTTGGGTAATGATGCCTTGAACAGCGTTTTGAGCTTCAAATCTAGAAAATCCTAGATTTACTAGAGCTTTTATTACTTCATTACTTGCAACGGGTGTGATATTTTTAATATTTAAGCTTTCTTTAATAATAGCTGAACCGCTTGATATTTTCGCTACTTTACCTTTCAGCTCTAGCACTATACGTTCAGCAAGTTTAGCCCCTACTCCGGATATTGCTTTAAACATATTTTTATCTTCATTATTTACAGCAATTTGAATATCCGAAGACGTAAGGCTTGATAAGATAGATAAAGCCATTCTTGTACCTATACCATTTACTGATTGTAGCAAATTAAAAAAATTCTTCTCTTCTAGAGTCAAAAAACCGTAAAGATGAATATGTTCCTCTCTAACATGGGTTTCGATAAATAGTTTATAAAACTCCCCTTCAGCAAGTTTACCTAAAGTTTTACCTGAAGCATAGACTAAGTACCCTACCCCGTTTACGTCCATTATAACGTAATCATCGCCTTGGGAATCAACTTTACCGCTTAATTTACCGATCATATATTTACTTTTTCTTTTTACTATATATTAAAATTAGTGTCGGTAAAGCGGTAATAATTGCTGCTAAGATGTAATGAATAACAAGCGGTCTATCCATCATATGACACTGCCCATCATTAGGAATAGTTTGAGCCAAAACCATATAAGCAACTATTATCGTCACTACTATATATAGACCGGTAAAAAACAAATATTTTATAAAATTTTTCATGTTAATCTCTTTTTGAATCAGTAATATGATGTTATTCCTGCGAAAGCAGAAATCTAGGGGTAAAGCAAGATAAATCGAGCTTTTAAAAAGCTTTAAAGTACTGGATTCCCGCTTTCGCGGGAATGGCATCAGAGGTTTTTTCTTCTCTTAAGTTAACACTCATACACGAAAACGGGAATGACATTAAAAACTACACAAACTTATAATAAGTTTGATTCTTATCCCCTTTACTTATTAAAAGTTTATGCTCTAAACCATATAACAAATCTCTACTAGCCGTTGCCGTAGAAATATTTTTATGTACAGTAATATACTCTTTTCTAGAAAACCATTGATCTATTAAATTAACCTTAGCAAATTCCATTCTAGATGAAGGCGTATTTGCCTCATATGTAATATTATTACTATATAATCTTAATGCTACAACTATTTTATCAAGCATAAACTCGATAAATAAGGTCGATTCACCAAGCTTATCACACTTACTTAAAACACTATAATATTCACTTTGATTATTCCTTATTAAACTTTCAATGGAAATATACTCAAAAATTTTATTAGCTTGCATTAGTAATAATTGTTGCCATAATCTACCGATTCGTCCGTTACCGTCTGAAAAAGGATGGATGAATTCAAACTCATAATGAAATATACAAGCTTTAACTATTCCAGAAATTTGCTTATCTTGTGCTATAAACTCAAATAAATCCTGCATTAATAAAGATACACGCCTTGCCGTAGGGGCAAAATGTATAATCTCTGTGCCTTTAAATATAGCGGCATTACCTTTACGCCACTTTCCGTTATCTTCTACTAATCCTTGCATTAATATCTCATGTGCTTTTAATAATGATTCAATTTTGAAGGGATTAAATATAGTCAGATTATTGTATAGTTTTATAGCATTTTTTACTTCTACAATATCTTTTTCAGGTGCGAGTACACGCTTGCCGTTTATTATATCGGTTATCTGCTCTACGCTTAAACTATTTCCTTCAATTGCTAAAGAAGAATGGATGGTTTTAATTTGATTATTTTTTCTAAGTTTTATAGGTTGAGAGTAAAACTTGCTATCGGCTAAAATACCAAGCTCATAAGAAATATCTTGTGATAACTCCAAGATTTTATTAGTTATTTGAAAAGACGGTTTACTATTCATTATATGATAGTATCATATGATACTATCATTGTCTACGAAGAATATTTTTGCTATATCATTCCCATAGGGTATTAGCCTTATTGCATGACTCCAAAATCGTCATTGCGAACAGCCATAGACTGCGCGTGGCAATCTCATGAAATAATAACAAACTCCTGAGATTGCCTCATCAATTGCTATGCAATTTCCTCGTAATGACGTATATCTCTTTATTTTACAATACACTCATTATACTACCTACCTCAATATCTTCTATAACACCACTTTTACGATCTTTTAATTCAACAATATTATTTGCGGCTTTTTTAGGACCAATTATAATTTGATGAGGTGAACCTATAAGATCATGCGTTGCAAATTTACTGCCTGGACGTGCTTCGGTATCGTCATATAACACTTCTATATTTTTATCTGATAGCTCTTTATAAGCCATTTCCGCAAGCTCTACGCATTTACTATCATGAATATTTAAATTAATTAGAGAAACTTTGAAAGGAGCAACGCTAGAAGGCCATATGATACCTTTTTCATCGCAATTTGCTTCTATGATAGCCGCAACTAACCTTGAAATACCTATGCCATAAGAACTCATTTCTATAGGAGTTAGTTTACCATGCTCATCATTAATAAGTGCATTCATATTAACCGAATATTTTGAGCCTATATAAAAAATATGCCCGACTTCTATTCCTTTACTGCTGGTTATTTCTTGTTCAGATATAGGTAATTTATTTACTTCATGTTTTTCTTCAGCTGCCGCGTACCAACTTTTAATTTCCTCTACATCGATATCAGGATTCTCTTTTAATGTCTTAAATTTTTTATCGTAATAAATAGTACTTTCACCAGTTTCAGCGATTATATGAAACTCATGGCTTAAATTGCCACCGATCGGACCGTTATCGGCAATAACAGGGATAGCAAACACGCCTAAATCCCTGAAAGCATTGATATAAGCCTTATACATTTGATTATAGGTTTTAACGGCATTTTCTTCATTTATATCAAAAGAATAAGCATCTTTCATTAAAAACTCTCGTCCTCTCATAACACCAAAACGAGGTCTAATCTCATCACGAAATTTCCATTGGATATGATAAAGATTTTTCGGCAAATCCTTATGTGACTTAATATTATGACGAAAAATATCCGTAATCATATCTTCGTTAGTAGGACCGAATAGTAAAGTATTATCGTGGCGATCTTGAAATTTCAGCATTTCTTTACCGTAATTATCAAAACGTCCCGATTCCATCCATAAATGTGCCGGCTGAATGCAAGGCATTAGAACTTCCAAAGCTCCCGCTTTATTCATATTTAAGCGTACTATATTCTTGATATTCTTCAATACTTTTAAGCCAAGCGGAAGCCAAGTATAAATCCCTGCTGCTTGCTGCCTAATCATTCCGCTTCTAAGCATTAATTTATGCGAAGTTACTTGAGCTTCACTTGGCTCTTCCTTTAACACAGGTAAAAAATATTTTGATAATAACATATTTTATTTACTTTCTTGCTATATTTATAATCAGTAATTTTGTCATCCCATGGCTTGACCACGGGATCCAGTTTTTTTAAATTTTTTTCTGGATACCGCGATCAAGTCACGGTATGACAAAATTACTGGATTCCCGCTTCCGCAGAAATGACATTAACAACGTATCACCTTTTAGCAGTAAGGTTTAAAAACTCATGACGATATTTCTGCTGTTCGACAAATATACCCGTATAATGCATGGTATTCATAACGCTATTATCTTGCATTACGCCACGCATTGACATACAGCTATGTACGGCAGAAATCTTAACGGCAACGCCAAGCGGCTTTAAATTCTCCTGCACGCTTTCTGCTATCTGTACCGTCATTTTTTCTTGAATTTGTAGTCTTCTAGCAAAAATATTTACTATTCGTGCTAGCTTACTTATGCCGACAATACAATTATCAGGAACATAAGCTATATCTACTGTACCGTTAAAAGGTAATATATGATGTTCACAGAAAGAGGTAAATTTTATATTCAGTAAGATAAAATCTTGAAAATTACAAGTTTCATAAAACTTGGTATTTAATATTCCTGCTACATCCTTCCCATAACCGGAAAATATTTCTGCGTAGCTATTAATTACTCTATCAGGCGTTTTAAGCAGCCCTTCTCTGCTTGGATCTTCACCAATGAATTTTAGTAACGTTCTTACTGCCTCTTTAGCTTCTTCTCTAGTTGGTTTACTCATGTGCTAGTTTTATACTTTTAAAAAACATTACTTTAACACAAAAATATACAAACATCAAGCCGCCTACTATAGCAATAAACCCTCCTCCGCCCATCATGCCCATTAACAGCTTAGCTGACATCGGCATTACACTATTTGGGTCTTTCCGCATAACACCGTAACCACCGGCGAATGCTAGACCTAGTATGTGCAGAATCTGCCCGAATGTTAGGAGGTAAAATGTAAAATTAATAATATTGTCATTGCGAGAAGGCACGAAGTGCCGACGCGGCAATCTAGGGAGTTTTTGTATTACCTCATGAGATTGCCATGCTCTTTTTAGTCGTTCACAATGATGTTGATACCTCCCAATACCCAAATAACTACACCCCATACAAGCAATGCTAATCCCTACTATAGACCCGTGATAATGAGCAGGAATTGCTACATTTATACCTGTGATATTCATTGCTATAAACCCGCCAAGTAAGAATAAAGTAATAGAGCAAAGTAGGATGGTTTTGATTACTCTGTCATTTATTGTAACCGTGTCATCCTGCGGCTTGACCGTGAGATCTATAACATTATTCTGATATTTTGTTTGGATCTCGTGGTCAAGCCGCAGGATGACAAATACCCACACCAACTCAACCCCCATACCTATTAAACATAAAACAGGAGCAATACCGCCTAGATATTTCATATGATTTGTATAGAATACTTTGAAGGCTCCATCGATAATATCATAAAATATATGACCGAAAAGTGTAAGAACTCCGAAAATAAAATTTAAATAAAGTAAGAAAAGATAGAATGTTTGAAATTTCAATTCTCTAGCTATTAACTCTCTAAATAAACTAACCCAAATAAATATTAATATTTGAGTATATATAAATTGCAGTAAATGACCTCCGCTCCAAAAAAGTAATTCATAATAAAATTCTATCTCGATTGGAATAATTTGAATGATGTTTTGCAAGCCATTATAAGACCATCCAAAACAAACAAAACTTAAAATAAACATTATAATAGTCGATAATACGGTAAAATTAACTAGACTATTTAAGTTCGTCCAATCGAAGAAATATAAAATATTTATAGCGTACAATAGCAACGTAACACCAAATAAGCTTAACCCCAAAATAAATACGATATTTTCAAGCATCGGTATATAATTATTCATCACCGGATTATGCCCGGCTATTGGGGAGATGGCGATTAGAAGAGTAGCTAGAAAAGCAAGTTTGGGGTAAAGGCGAAACACGTCATTGCGAGCGAACGTAGAGAGCGTGGCAATCTCAGGAATTTTGTATTGTTTCATGAGATTGCCGCGTCGAGGCTTTGCCTCTCCTCGCAATGACGTTTTACCCCCCCAAACACTAGCCGTAACGGACAATAACCAAATCAATACCGATAAATTAACATGAATAATTAAAGCAGATTTGAAAATATGCGGATTTGGGAAAAAGCTTGATAATTGCGGGGTACGTAGTACCACCAAAATAATTGAATATAAACCCGCAAATCCCAAGGACAAAATACCAAGCTTAAGCCAAGAATTAGTTAAGCTATTATTTTGTAATTGATTGGTAGAATTCATAACTACAGGTAAATATTAAATATATACAAATAGCCCACGGTATTTAAATAAGCAATATTTTTTTATTTGCTTTAGAAGCTAACATACGATATTAATAAGTCAATCCAGAGTTAATAGTTAGATATGACTAACCACCTACGCATCGGTATCGGTATTTTAATCTTAAATAATAGGAATGAAATTTTATTAGGTAAACGTATTAGTTCCCATGGTGAGTCTAGTTATGCTCCTGTCGGTGGACATTTAGAATTTGGAGAAACATTTGAAGAATGTGCTATCCGTGAAGTTTTAGAAGAAACAAATCTGATCATTGAAAACCCACAATTGATAGCGGTGACTAACGATATTTTTGAAAAAGAACAAAAGCATTACGTCTTGATTTTCCTTAAAGCTCATTGTTTAAATGAGCATGAATTACAGAATCTTGAGCCTCATAAAGTAGAAAGCTGGTAGTGGTTTGCTCTTGATAATTTACTCTCTAACCTTTTGCTACCTCTAAAAAGACTCATTGAGAAAAAATGTTATTTATATAAAAAAAGTATTGATTAACTAAGTTTATCTAATTTTAAATATCCGGACGCGTATTTGTGTAAAACACTAGCAATAAGAGTTTGATAAAACATTCTTTCTTGTGCTGCAATTCTTTTTATATGATTTAAATCGTATAACGGCAATCTAATATTAATTCTTTCCGATTTTTTAAAAAAATTAGCTGCGGCAATTTTAGCTATATTTTTTTGGCTCTCTAGTTCTTTTTTAGTAACTCTAAAAGCTCATCTTGTTCAAAATAATCTAGTATTTCTTGTTCTTTTTCAGTAAATTTGTATTTTTGCATAATCTAAACCTTAGCTTGACAATATCATCCTAACTTAGCAATTTTAATAAATGATCACCTTGATTTATAATTATGATAATACAGATTTTATTGTTGTAACGGATTGAATGGTGGGTTTGAGAAGACTTGAACTTCCGACCTCACGCTTATCAGGCGTGTGCTCTAACCAGCTGAGCTACAAACCCACAGTGTAGAAGTATGGTGAGCTCGCCGGGATTCGAACCCGGGACCCTTTGATTAAAAGTCAAATGCTCTACCGACTGAGCTACGAGCTCTTAAATATATTGCATATATTCAAAAATTATGTTTTACTTTATCGCCGAAAAAGGCTAATCTGTCAACAATTATTTTTTAATTTAAATGTAGGAAGTTTATGCAGCATCAGGACGTGGCTATAATTATCCCCTCAAGGCTAAGTTCAACTAGGCTTAAACAAAAACCGCTGCAGCTTATCGGCTCTATAACTTTAATCGAGCGGGTATTCAAACAAGTAAATCAAGCGGGCCTTGAGCATACATATGTTGCGACCGACTCGGAAGAGATAGCAAGCATTATTACAAAAGTCGGAGGAAAAGTAATATTCACGGATAGTGCTATCCCAACCGGTACTGATCGTACTTATGAAGCTTTTAAATTAATTCCAAATAATCAAAACATTAATTACATAGTTAATGTACAGGGAGATATGCCTTTCATTGAACCTAGCTCTATTTTGAAAATTATAGAATATTTAAAAAACAGCGAATACGATATTGTTACACCGATAGTAAAAGTAGATAGGAAATCAGTGGAAGCTAGTAGTAATGTTACCGTAGCCGTTGACTCGGCGGGGACAGCATTGTATTTTTCGCGTAGTCTTATTCCAAACGGTGCAGAAGAATTTTTATATCATGTAGGCATGTATGGTTTTCGCAAAAACGCTTTAGAAAAATTTGTATCTCTTAAGCCAACTTTTTTAGAAAAAACAGAACGTTTAGAACAATTACGTGTCCTTGAAAACGGCATGACTATAGGTACATATTTAGTTGAGAATGTTCCTATTTCCGTAGATACGGAGGAAGACTTAAAAAAAGCAGTAAAATTTTACGAAAATATTAGTAAACTAGGTTTATAATAATGGTACATTTCATTTTTGTTACCGGCGGCGTTATTTCATCACTCGGTAAAGGTCTAACGGCAGCATCTCTTGCCATGCTATTGCAAGCGAAAGGTTTTAGAGTAAGTGTACGAAAACTAGACCCTTATCTTAACATTGACCCGGGAACTATGAATCCTCACGAACATGGTGAGGTATATGTAACCGATGACGGAGCAGAAACCGATCTAGATCTTGGACATTATGAACGTTTTACCGGAGTTTCCGCATGCAAATTTGATAGCATCACAACAGGTGCGATATACTCAAAATTACTTAAAGATGAACGTTTAGGAAATTACGCCGGCGTTACTGTTCAAGTCATCCCGCATGTTACAAATATAATAAAAGATTTTATACTTTCAAACACCAAGGGTTTTGATTTTATTATTTGTGAAATAGGCGGTACAGTCGGTGATATTGAAGGTCTACCGTTTTTTGAAGCTATAAGGCAAATTGGTAACAAATTAAAAAGCGAAAATTGTTTATTTATTCATTTAACATTATTACCTTATGTTAAAACCGCCCGTGAATTAAAAATAAAACCTACCCAACACTCAGTTAAAGCATTACGCGCTATAGGTATTTCACCTAATATACTAGTGTGTCGTGCAGAACGTAACATTTCAAAAGGCGAAATAGATAAAATAGCTTTATTGTGTAATATAGAATCTGAGTATGTTGTTCCGGCAATAGATCAAAAAAATATATATTTAGTACCGATTGCATATCATAATTCAGGTCTTGACAATAAAGTATTAAAATTTTTTAATATTAATGTCATGCCGTCTAAATTAGATAAATGGCATGATATAATTAATAGGCTAAAAGATTCTAATTCAAAAGTAAGAATCGCTATAATAGCTAAATATCATAAATTAAAAGATGCTTATAAATCAGTAATCGAGGCACTTGATCATGCAGGTATTTATTACAAATACAAAATTGATTTAGTATGGGTAAATGCTGAAAATCTAACTGAAGAGAATATTAATAAAAAATTATTAGATATAGATGGGATTTTAGTGCCAGGCGGATTTGGAGAACGGGCAACTAAAGGAAAAATTATAGCAATAAAATATGCCCGTACTAATAACATACCTTTTTTTGGAATATGTTTCGGTATGCAACTTGCGATGATCGAAATAGCTCAGAATTTAATCGGTATTAAAGATGCAGTAACGGAAGAATTTAAAGTAGACGGTACAAAAATTATTGAGAAAATAAATAAAAACTGTGAAGACTCAAAAATAACAATTGAAAATGTAAAAAAGACTATGAGGCTCGGCTCTTATCCTTGTAGTTTGGTCGCAAGTACCATTGCAGCTAATGCTTATAAAAGCCTTGAAATAAATGAGAGACATCGTCATAGATATAAATTTAATAATGAATTTCAAAATATTTTTGAAAAACACGGAATAGTATTTAGCGGTTTTTCAAAAGATGAAGAGATTGTAGAAATCATTGAACTACCGCTACTGCGTTGGTTCGTAGGAGTACAATTTCATCCGGAATTTAAATCTAAACCTTTTGAAGCTCACCCGTTATTTATTCAGTTTATTAAAGCAGCGATTGAGTATAACAAATGTAATTAACAACAATATATGAGACTATTTTAAAAAATCTTGACATAGTTTTTATTATAGTCTAGGGTGCATAAAAAATAATATAGCCGGACAGTTTCTGAAAAGCATTTGAGATCATTTCTGCATATGCGGGAATGACCTATAAAGCTCTAAGCCTTACAAAAATATAACATTTTTAAAAACTATCCGGTACTAAAAAAATAAGCTCAGTAAATCAATGAATAGCGTGGATTCTAATTTCACAATTTGGAATAAAGCCAGAAACAGTAAATTTAGGCATATAGTATGGCCGATTAGATCGTATGAATTAACCAAGTTCATCCCGATGGCTTTACTAATGTTTTTTATTCTACTTAATCAAAACTTAGTTCGTAGTATTAAAGATAGTTTTGTTGTCACCTTAATTAGCTCGGAAGTATTGAGTTTTATCAAACTTTGGGGCGAAATGCCGATGGGAATTTTATTTGTTATTTTTTATTCTAAACTCTGTAATGTTATAACAACAGAGCAAGTTTTTAGGATAATTACCGGTACTTTTTTATTTTTTTTCGCAATTTTTGGTTTTATTTTATTTCCGTACAGAGAGTTTTTTCATCCCGATCCCGAATTAATTAAGCACTATATCACTGTTCTTCCTCACTTAAAATGGTTTTTAATAATTTGGGGACAGTGGAGTTTGGTATTATTTTATATTATGGGAGAGTTATGGCCGGTTATAGTCTTTACTCTTTTATATTGGCAGCTTGCAAATAAAATTACTAAAGTCGAAGAAGCACCAAGATTTTACTCATTTTTTACTTTATTCGGACAAACTAATTTACTCATCTCAGGAACCGTAATTATTTATTTTGCTAAGAGTGAGCATGTCTTATTACCTTTATTTTCTCATCTAAACGATACAAATGAAATTCTTTTAAAATCATTTATTACGGTTATTTTAATATCCGGATTAATTTGTCTAGCTCTTCATAAACTTATTGATAAATCAGTCGTAGAAGCTGACAAAAATATTAAATTTAAAAACCAAAGAATGGATATATTAAAATTAAGCTTGGTTGAAAGTGCAAAAGTAATATTAACTTCTAGATATCTCGGTTTTATTTGTCTTCTTGTAATGTCTTATTCTATGAGTATTAGCCTAATAGAAGGATTATGGATGTCCAAAGTAAAGCAACTCTATCCCGCTACAAAGGATTTTATAGCCTATCACGGTAAAGTGTTTTTTTGGACGGGAGTACTCACGTTAGTTAGTGCGTTTTTAGGCAGTAGTTTAATTAGAATATGCGGCTGGTTTTGTGGCGCTATTATAACACCGATTATGATGTTTGGAGCAGGTGTTATGTTCTTTTCATTCACGGTTTTTGAAAATCACCTAGGAAATATCGTAAATACTCTCGGCTATAGTGCACCGCTTGTCGTTATAGTTTTTATCGGCGGACTTTGGCATGTACTTTCTAAATCCGTAAAATATTCACTTTTTGATGCTACTAAAGAAATGGTATATATTCCGCTCGATAGTGAAATGAAGACCAAAGGTAAAGCTGCAGTTGATGTTATGGGTACTAAAATCGGTAAATCAATAGGTACTATTATTCAATTCATATCCTTTAGTATTTTCCCGAACGCCGTACATAACGACATAGCCGGTTTATTGATGTTTAGTTTTATTATCGTATGTCTATTATGGCTATATGGCGTGAAAGTTTTATCGAAATATTATAATAAGATGATACAACCTTGATAAGGATATCCATTCCTGCGAAGGCTTGCTTGCGTTGATACCTAATCTTCATGAGCTACGTAGGCGTTGTTGCATGACTCAGGAAAGGCGTACGATGTCATTCCTAGCTCAGCATTGTTACGTGGACTGGTAAAATCCCCTGTGTCATCCCGTGGCTTGACCACGGGATCCATAAAAACAATAAAAAATACTAATAATTTTAGTATTTTTAACTGGATCCTGTGATCAAGTCGCGGGGATGACATCGGGAAAACTGATCCACGCAACAAGACCCGAAAGCGTGGATCTAGCACAATAACTTCAAACATCGATATAGAGAAGTTATTTATTAAAAAAATAAACCTAAAAAAACAAATTTTTTATAGGTTTTACTAGATTTCCGCCTACGCGGAATGACATAAAACGATCCATGCATACAATGCTGAGCAGGAATGACCAGTGCTTTTCAAAAATTGCTTGATGCTATGAATCAAACTATTGTATTTTGAACATCCTCTCCTATTAATCCTTGGATCAAGCAAATCAAAAGCCTCATCCAAGCACTTATATACTGCATTTTCTTGAGCTACTTCCGAATAATCTTCGATTAACCCTAGATTTTGACAAGTAATAACAAGTTGAGCTTTTAAACCATCACTCTATTGATTTTTAATATAATCTAATATTATTTTTAAAACAGCTTGGCTACTATCCTTTGCTTTTTCATATTTATTTTTTAAGCTCTGTAATCTGTCAACATATACTCTTAACGTCTCTACTTCTTTACTTTGATATATTAAGCCCTCTATTTTTTCAATTTGTTTTATTAACCGCTCTGCCTCTTCATGCGGTTCTTTACATTGTCTTACTAAATTTGCTTTTGTAAAATTAGTATTAGCATTGTTATGCATTAATAGTGAAAGAATAATTTTGTTTTCTACTGAGTTACGACCACAGTAATGAATACTTCACCCATCTGTTTATAGTCATTCACCATAGCACCATATTCAAGTAACATTTTGGCTTTTTTAAAATTACCTGTAACCTCTAAAGCAGTATCACCATTCTCATCTTGTATATTAAGATCAATACCTTTTTGCAGTAACTCTTTAAGGTCTGCTAAGTCAGTTACATAATGTAGGGTACTTTTGTTTTCTGGGCTATCTACCGTATCAAAACTAACATCTTTACTGTTTTACTATTAAGACTATTGTTAATACTAATGCGTAAATCATGAAACATTTCTGAAGCGGTTTTACATTCTTTTGCATTACTCCCCTTTCCTATACAAGATTTAAAAATATTTATTAACTTAGAAAGTTTAGGCATAATTATTTTTTTTAGTTATTTTATTAAAATTCCATGTTTCATGGTATTTTCGACTCGGCGTTATATTAATCTATTTTAATAAAGTCAATGTGAGTGGTTAATTTTTATGAATTAACCAATTAACAATATAATTTAAAAATTCTTTTTTCTTGAATCTATTTGTAATATAGTAATAGGCATATTTAATATTTGTAGAGGGAGTAATGAAACAAAATCCAAAAATCTCATTAATAGGTAGCGGTAACATAGGTGGTACGCTTGCTCACTTAATTAGCCTTAGAGAACTCGGCGATATCGTGTTATTTGATGTGACTGAAGGAGTACCGCAAGGAAAAGCATTGGATCTCATGCAAGCCGGTACAATAGCCGGGTCTGATATCAAAATAAAAGGCACAAACGACTATAAAGATATTGAAGGATCTGATGCCATAATTATTACTGCCGGTTTACCAAGAAAACCAGGGATGAGTAGAGACAATTTAATTAGCATTAACACCGGTATTATGAAAACGGTTGCAGCAAATGTTAAAAAATACGCTCCTGATGCCTTTGTAATAGTAATTACCAATCCACTTGATGTTATGGTATATGTCATGCTTAAAGAAAGCGGATTGCCTCACAATAAAGTAATCGGTATGGCAGGAGTACTTGACTCATCAAGATTTAATCTTTTTCTTGCTGAAGAGTTTAAAGTATCGGTTAGCAATGTTAATAGCACGGTTCTCGGCGGTCACGGCGATGCTATGGTACCTCTTGCAAGATATTCTACAATATCAGGCGTACCGATACCTGACTTGATAAAAATGGGCTTATCAAGTAATGAAAATATTGCAAAAATAATCGATCGTACTAGAAACGGCGGCGGTGAGATTGTTGCATTACTTAAAACAGGTTCTGCTTATTATGCTCCCGCAGCCTCAGCAATAGAAATGCTTGAGTCATATTTAAAAGATAAACGTCAGATTCTAACTTGTGCCGCTCATTTACAAGGTGAGTACGGCGTACATGATTTATATGTCGGAGTGCCTGTTATGATCGGTAAAGAAGGTGTTCTAAAAGTAATAGAACTACAGTTAACCGCAGAGGAAAAAGCACTATTTGATAAATCAGTCGAGGGAGTGAAAAAACTCATTGAGACGATAAAATAAATGATAAAATCATATTATTGAAGCACAAATGCAACAAGATTTAAAATATTGAATTAATACTAATTATTAGTATTGTTAATTGAACATAAATGGTATTACATTTTGGTTTATTTTTACGAATAGAGGGAAATTATGAAACATAAGAATGAATTAGACCGGCTAATAAGAAATCTTTATTTAATAAAAAATACTAATTTAAATAATATTTTAGAAACAGATAAACTAGCTATAACACGTACAACTAATTTTATAGAAGCTCTAATAAACAAAATAGACCCTAGAACGCCGGAACCGTATGTTTCTCAGCAACAAGCTAACTTCAAAGTAGCAAATGATAAAAATATACAGGATGCTAGTAAAGAAATTTATTTAAAAAATCTACCTATTAGTATTGGTAAAGTTGAAGGCTTTAAGGAAGACGGAAAAGGTAGAAAAACAAAGGCTCAACTTGATATCCTAATATCCCCTTCAGATTTTTCAGCATTATTAAGACTAAGTAATTCATTACCGATCACTAATGAGAAAGAACTAGAAATAAAGGGCAATATTAATCTATTGCAATTGATGGAAGAAGTTGTTCAGAAAATAGGGAAAAAGAGCTTAAATATACAGCAAGATAAAAAAGTACTTACCTCACAAAAAAACGAACAAGCTATAACACACGGTCAACAAAAAGTAGAGCCTAGCCTTAAAGAAGAAATAATCAAGTTAAGGGAAGCAGTTCAAGAAACAATCAAAAATCCAACTAATAATGAAGAATTTAATAAGACATCAAAAGAAATTTTAGGTTTGATTAATAATATCAATTCTCATCAACCATCTAGATTACAGGCAGCTAGAAATAAAATCCTGAGTAGCGGAGAAAGCCCTAATACTAAAAATACAAAAATAGAGGGATTTTTTCTTGAACAACATGAATGGGATAAATTTCAAGAATTAAAAGAGAGATTACAAAAAACAAAAGAGCCCAGAGAAAAATTAGATGAAATGAAAAATTTTTATGATGTGATTAATTCATTAGATAAAAATATCATTCTAGGAGTAATGCAAGAGAAACAAAAAGTGCAACAAGCTTCCAATCAAAAAGCACAGGAGATTATAAGAAGTAAATTTTTATACCTTGATAATGCCGGGGATTTTTCAGATGGTTTACAAAATTTATTTGAGAAGTTAAAAAATAAAGAAGAGACAGGGGAAAAAGAACTTATAGAAGCTTCTAAAAATATACTCAGCAAAAGTATATCAGTAAATAAAAATTACTATAAGCTAACTGATCCTCGTGAGGAGCGTAGAAGCGATAATATCGCTTTAGAGCGGGGATGATACTGGAATGCTAACTACTGATACTGATTTAGAGTGGGATGACACCGGAATGCTGCCTCCTGCCCAAAATAGTGCCGTTTCAGATAAATTAAAAGAAGCAGTAGATTTATTATATATCTGAGCTACAAAATGAAAAGCTATCTAAAGATACATACCCGAAACAAGTTGAGGCAATAACTCATCCAATGCAGGAAGCAATAATGGCTCCTCCTGCTCTTTCCTGGAATACTCATCCTATATTCGATGATACAATAAAGTTCTTAAAGAGGTTTAAAGAAGAGATCGATAAATTTCCACAAGATTATACTAAAGCCTCTACCATACCTCTATATTGAAGTAATGTTAATAGAAATTTAGGAAGAAGTGAATTTTTAGCAAGTATGGTATCGACTTCTCAACAAGATGAGAGAATTAATGATATATTAGATAAACTTCAAAAAATTTCTACTAATTGTAGTAAGATAAGTAATAATGATGATAAATTTAATAAAGAGATTAAAGAATCTTTTGTAGAAATTAATACCACATTAAAAAATATAATAGAATATATAAGGACCCGAAATAGAATATTTAAATTCCAATATAGAAAAAGTTCAAAAGAATTTATCTAATTTAGAATCTTTGACTTATGAATTATCTAAAAATACATCTCCGAAACATATTAAGCAATCAACCCAAGATCAACCTAAAATATCTACAGGAGCAGTTACCGGTATAAAAGATAGAATAGCAAAATTTGAAGCGGACTCTGACAGCAAAATCAAAAAATACTGGACAGAAGAAAAGAAACAGACTGTAGAAAAACAACATGAAAATACTCAATCTGACTATATAACTCCTCAGAAAAATTTTGAGTTTGAAAATCGAGGTAAAGAAATTAAAGAGAATAGCACCAAAAATTTAATCAACAAATTTGAAAAAGGCTTTGATAGTAAAATAACAAGATACTGGACATCACCGGCGGAATGGGATAAATGGGAGGAAGAAAAACAGCAAGGTACAGGAAAAGAGAATAAACTAATAAGACCTCGTACAAAATTTGCAATAGAACATTCTAAACATACTCAATCTAAAGAACCCATATATCATCCAACTCCTGAAAAATTGAATATTAACGAAATAACTCACGATTTAAAGCTAAAAGGCAATACAAAAAACTTAAAAGACACATTTGAAAACTTAGCAAAAGAAGCGAAGCAAATTGGGACACAAGCATAGCAAAGCTCCAAATCTTCAAGTAGTCCTAGCATAAAACCTACAGGTTGCAGTAAAGGCGGAAGAAATATCTAAGGCAATTGATGTTATTCTTGTTTTTGGGTCTTGTTGCATGGCTCGTTTATGTCATTCCCGCGGAGGCGGGACTCCAGTAAAACACATAAAAAACTTGTTTTTTATGTGTTTATTTTGTCTTTTGAAGTTATTTTTCTAGATCCCCGCTTTCGCGGGGATGACATTGAGTAGGTTTTTCAAGCCATGCAACAAGGCTTTACTTTTGTGAGGATGACATCCTACGTAAAACCAACACTGTACTCATTAATATTATAAGCAAAAATATGAAAAAGCTTAAAGTTAGAGATAGTGACTTAAAATTTTGCCATAACAACATACTAAAGAAAGGAGTAGTTGAGGATAGAATAATACCTCCAAAAGAATGTGATAGACTATAAAGCCTCATTTTAACATTAGTCTTAAATAAGGATTGAACAATAATTTGTAGCGGTACTGCATAAAATGCTGCAAGTCCTATTAATATAACGGGACAGAGAATATTAAATATTTGTTTGTATAACATTATTTGCATTCCTAAAGCAACAATAATGCTGGCAAATAAAGCCCATGTAATCTGTCTTAAAGGGTTTATTTTATCGGCAAACAGTCCTGCAAAAACAGCTGATATTCCATAGGTAGTAGTAAGAGCTATATTCATAAATCTTATTTCAGGATGATTTATAAAAGCTATTTTTGTTAAAAAAACTCCTAAGAAAATTACTAAAAAGTGATACACTCCTCCAATAGCACCGTTTATTAGTAATGCTATTATAACGGATAGTTTATTATTCCATATAATTTGCCGCAAGGTACTTTTTGATGACGTTCTTAAAAATTTGCTACTTTCTTTAAAAAAATTTCTCATCAAAATAGCAAATAAACCAAATATTGCACCAATAAAGAAATTAAAACGCCATAAATATTGGATATCGGAATTACTAGCGTAATAATAAGTTATAGCCGCAAGTAATGCACCTATTTGACTACAGCATGAAACTATTCCTATATTTAAATTTTTCCGATTATCTCCTGTTTTTTCAGCTACATAAACCTTTATTCCGTCAACTTCTCCGGCAAGACTTGCTAAAAAAACCATGCGACATAATGTTAGTATTACCGTAGCAAAAATACCTATTATCTCAAAGGAAGGAGTAATAGCAATTAATCCGGTAGAAATGCTACTCATGCACATTGATATCTTGATAGATTTAGTACGCCCGTATTTATCTCCGATAAATCCAAAAATTAAGGACCCTAAAGGTCGTACTATAACGGCTGCACTAAGAATAGCAAAAAAACCGAGTAGTTGTTTATCCTGCTCTATATTAGGCAAGAAATTTTGTGCAAGAATACTAGCCGATAAACCGAATAGAGCATAATCATAATAACGGATAATCGTTGTAAAAAATGCAACTAAAAAAGCTGAATTAGACATATAATATTTTCTTTTTGTGGCAACATCATATGATACCAACTATTTAGGCTGTGTGAAAGAAAATTAATTTAATCTATTTTTACTCTTTGTGTCTACAAATTATAAGATTTTTTTGAAATAGGAACAACTACAGCATAATTTCAATATAGAAATCTTTTATATTTATTTTACTATTGTAGTTTTAATTATAATATTTTATATTTAGTATATATTCAATTTTTAACCGTTTTAAAAATATGCACTTAGAGTATAAAGTTACTATATCTGAAAATGGCAGAATAAATATTCCTGCAAAAATTCGTGATCAATTACATCTTGCCTCAGGAGATCAGTTAATGCTAATACTTGATAAAGAATTAACATTGATTCCTCTAAAAAATAAAATTAAAGAATTTCAAGCATTAGTAAAATCTAGAAATAAAGATAACATATCATTAGCTGACTCTTTAATTGAATCAAGAAGAAAGGAATTTAATAATGAATAAATATATTTTAGATTCATCTACTTTACTTGCATTATTTAACTCAGAAACTGGTAGTGATAAGGTCGAAGAATTATTACCATTATCTATTATGTCTACAGTAAATATAGCAGAAGTAGTAGCTGAACTAGATAAAAAATTGAACATATCTTTTATTCAAAGTAAAGAAATGATCTCAACTTCAATAAATAAAATTGTAGCCTTAGATTTTGATCAAGCTATAGAAATTGGACGCTTAAAGAAAGAAACAGAACAATTTGGCTTATCTCTTGGTGACAGAGCTTGCATTAGCCTAGGATTAATTACAGGCTATCCTATATATACTGCAGATAAAATTTGGGCTAAACTGCAATTAAATTGTAAAATCGTTCTAATTCGCTAGGCTCTATGAAGAGTTCTAATTGATTTGCTATTTTGAGGTATTTTTTAGCGAAAATTAATAAGATTTTTGAAAGAATAGCTACTTCTATTTCAAAGAAACCTTATAATTTGCAGCAAAAAATAACCAAAATTAAATCTTCTTAGAGACTAACAGCTCATTTTATGATAAAACTTGAGAAAAGAGCCATTATAATACTATAATAATTACCTTCTTCTGCCTGAGTTTTGCTTTCCTATTTTTTCTCTTCGTGCTTTCATAGCTTTTGCTAGTTCTTCTTTGTGCTTATCTCCTCCTTGAGGCATTTGTTTACCAATATCCTTTGCCTCTTTTTTTATAGTTTTTGGAATTGATATAGGTGGTGGCGGAGGCGATGTGGGAATAGGAATACTGCTTCCAGGCATTGGAGGCGGCATCGGTATAGTACCGCTAGGCATAGTTGGAGTATTTTTTGAAGATTGATTAACAGCTTCTGCTTGCTGCTGCTTTATCTTCTCTTCTTTCATACGTTTTATAGCTGCTAATGCTCCTTGTTGCTGTAAATCTGCAGCTGTCGGCTCTCTTTTTGTAGAAGTTAAGTGTTTATTTTTATAATCAAACTTTTTTTCTCTATCGGAAGCACTCTTAGTAGTATTATGTTCTTTTTCTATAGCCTTAAATTGATTATTAATAGCTTCTAATTCTGCAGCGATTTTCCATCTTTCTTCTCTAGTAATATTAGAATTAGCTTTTTTTTCTTCAAGCCCCTTTTTCCTCTCTTCTAGTTCTTTCTGTTTTTGCTTTAATTCTTCTATACGTTTTGCATGATTATCTATTTTTTCTTCTGTACTCTTTGTTTGCTGCCCGAAAGAATCCTTTACTTGTCTGCTTTGAACTTTTTTCTTTAACTCTTCATCAAAAGAAAACGGTTTATTTCGTACAGGCTTTCCTAAATCAGAATGTATTAGATCTTCAGAATTTTCTCTAGAAGCTAACGGTTTTTTACTGGTATCAGGTATTTGAGGATCATGTTTTCGTAAATCTTTTGTAATTTCTTGTATATTTTTATGAAATTCTGTAATCGACGCCACTTTACCTCTCACAAGTTAATTGATTTTAAAGATATAGTAATTAAACCTCTTTTATAGCTTCAACGCAAGCAAAAATTGCTATTTTTAGTATTTCATTAGCTGTTGCTGTAGCTTGAAGTATTTGAACGGGTTTTTCAAAACCGTTTGTTATAGGACCTATAAAGCTGTTTGACGAAAATTCTTGTAACAACTCAGTAGAAATAGCAGCTGAATTTAAACCAGGCATAATTAATACATTTGCAGATCCTGATAATCTACAAAATTTATATAATTTACGTAAATCACCATCTAAAGCCACTTTAACCGACATCTCTCCGTCATATTCAAAATCTACCTTCATGCCACTCAGCTCTTCTTTGTCTTTGCTAAAATTATCTAGTATATTTACTGCTTCACGAATACGAGCTGTTTTTGCCTTAGAAGAATTACCGAATGTTGAAAAAGAAAGAAGTGCAACACGAGGCGTGATGCCCATATTTTTAGCAATTTCCGCAGTTTGGGTTGCTATTTGTGCAAGTTCCCAGCTGTTTGGATATTCTGTAATACAATTATCGGCAATAATAATATTATTATCTTTAGCAATCATAATTGAATAGCCAAGGATGCTACGATTAGTTTTTGGTGAAATGACTTTCATGATATCTTCTAAACTATCGATATAACTTTTCGTAACACCGGTTAAAAGAGCATCACCGTCACCGCATGCTAACATACAAGCAGCGAAAATATTCTTATCAGTTTTAACAAGCTTTGCACAATCACGGTATAAATAACCTTTTCTCTGAAGTCTTTTATATAAATAATCAGTATATTTCTTTAAACTATCGCTTAAGGCCGCATTCATTATTTGAATTCCGTCTAAGCTAATATCTTGACCTATCTTTTTTAACATAGCCTCAATTCGTTCAACACGACCAATTATAATCGGATGACCGTATTTCTTGTCTCGCATCATAAGAGCGGCAGAAATTACTTCTTCTTCTTCACCTTCAGCAAAAACAATCCGTTTAAGCGGTGCATTATGAATTTTTTCAGCTAAGAAATTCATATAGTTAGCAGTAGGATTTAATCTGCTACCTAATTCTTTCTTATATTTACCTATACTAAAATCTTTAACCCTAGCAACGCCGCTTTCTATTGCAGCAACGGCAACTGCCGCTGCTACTACGGTAATTAAACGAGGATCAAACGGTACAGGAATGATATATTCCTTACCAAAAACCATCTTACGCCCTGAGTAAGCTTTATACACCTCTTCCGGTACAGGTCTACGGGCTAAATCTGCAATGGCTTTTGCTGCAGCTATTTTCATTTCCGTATTAATAGTCTTAGCTCTTACATCTAATGCTCCTCTAAAAATATAAGGAAATCCCATAACATTATTAATCTGATTATTATAATCAGATCGCCCTGTTGCTATAATCGCATCATCGCGCACAAGTTTTATATCTTCCGGAGTAATTTCCGGATCAGGGTTAGCCATAGCAAAAATAATCGGATTACTTGCCATTCTACTCACCATATCTTTAGTTACTGCCCCTTTTACCGATAACCCTATAAATACATCAGCGTTATTTAAGCTTTCCGCTAAAGTTCTAAACTTGGTATCACTTGCATATAGCTCTTTCCATTTATTCATACCTTCTAGGCGTCCTTTGTAAACAACACCTTTAGTATCACATACAATAATCTTTGATTTATCGGCTCCAAGAGCAATTAATAAATCAATGCAAGCAACAGCTGCTGCACCTGCTCCGTTAACTACGATTTTTAAATCTTCAAGCTTGCGATTAGTAAGATACGCAGCATTTATTAGCCCTGCGGCGGTAATAATCGCTGTTCCATGCTGATCGTCATGAAAGACCGGTATATCCATTAAAGATTTTAATTTTTCTTCTATAATAAAACATTCCGGAGCTTTAATATCTTCAAGATTAATACCCCCAAAACTATAACTGAGATACTTCACAGCATTAATAAATTCTTCAGGGTCTTCCGTATTCACTTCCAAGTCAATTGCATCAATATCAGCAAATTTTTTGAATAGTACCGCTTTACCTTCCATCACCGGCTTTGAAGCGGCAGCTCCTAAATTACCAAGCCCAAGTACGGCAGTACCGTTAGAGATTACGGCAACTAAATTACCGCGAGCAGTATATTTATATACATCCTCTAAATTTTTAGCAATTTCAAGGCAAGGAGCCGCAACCCCTGGGGAATAAGCAAGTGATAAATCTTGCTGAGTAACTAAAGACTTTGTTGCAGAGATAGCGATCTTACCAGGCTTATCTTTTTCATGATATGCAAGGGCCTCAGCATAATTTATTTTATTCATTTCATCCATTTTAGAAATTCCTGTTTTATTTGTTTATTTTGGTTTTTTGTCATTGCGAGCAGACGCAATAGGCATCGACGAAGCAATCTCAGGCAACATTCCTGAGATTGCCACGCTCCTTTCAGTCGCTTGCAATGACGTGGTAAATTCACCCCATTATATACATAATAATTGATATAGTGACTACCGAGAAAAAAGTAGTAAATGTTATAATCGACGCCATAGAATCAGGATCACCGTCAAGTTGACGAGATAAAACATAAGCCGTACTCGCACATGGAAGGCAGCTATATAATATTCCTACCGATCTATCTAATCCGTCAATAGACATTAACCATAGTACTACTACACTAACTAGAGGAAATGCAACTAATTTAACAAAGCTTGTAAACATTACATTATGTAAAAGCTCTTGTCTAATAGTAAAATTAAGCCCTGCCCCAACATTTAGCATACCGATAGCTAAAGCGGCATTAGAAAGGCTATCTAACGTTTTCTTAAGCCCTAAATGTAATTCAAGATTTGAGTAATTAAAAACGAATCCTACTAAACTTGCGATAATTAACGGATTACGCACAATTAATTTCATCATTAAAACAAAACTAGTGCTAATAGTATTAGTAACGGATTTATTAGGGATATAATAAGCGAAAATCATTACCGATAAAATATTGGTAAAAATAATCATATAAGAAGAAATAACGGCAACGATTGAAAGCCCGCTAGAACCAAGCAAGGGGCTACTTACCCCAAAAAAAATGTAGCTATTATAACGAATCGATCCTTGAAAAATGGAAGTAAATTGGACTTTATCTATGTTGTATTTTTTTTGGTAAATTATAAGACCGATTGATACAAGAATAGTGGATATAATAAGAGCCACTAATAATTTAATTATGGATGCAACGCTTAAATCGGCAGTCGATACGTAATTAAACAGCATGGCAGGAAATAGTACAAAATACGATAATTTCTCAATACCACGCCAAAATTCTTCTGAAGTTAACCATTTATTTTTGATAATACTACCAAGCAGTGTAATTAAAAAAATAGGTAACGTACTACAAAAAATTTCATTCATTTGTTAATAGTTTTTATTTTAACGTCATTGCGAGGAGCGAAGCGACGTGGCAATCTCGTCAAACTTCCTGAGATTGCCACGTCGCTTCGCTCCTCGCAATGACGCTTAGATACCCATGCGGGAATGATATATAGGCTACAACTGCCCTTCAACCAGCTTTTTCATTTCCTGCACCCCGTAAAGCTTTATAAAAGTCCCAAGTCTTGGACCTTCATTCTGTCCAAGCAATATTTGATATAAATCTTTGAAGTAATCACGCAGATTTTCATATCCTGCTTTCATTCCTATATCATATATTGCTTTCTGAATTGCTTCAGCTTCGGTTTGATCAGCTATATCAGATAACATATTTAATATATCCTGCAAAATAACCTTATGCTTTTCAGAAGGAGATAAATATGATTTATGTGCTTTAATAAAGTCATTATAATATCTTATAGCAAACTCTGCTAAATGGTCAAGATAAGGGTTAGTATTTGGAGTTGCTTTTGGCTCATATTTGCTAATAAATCCCCAAAGCACCGATTTATCCGAAGGATTACACACAGAAGTAAGATTTAAAAGCAACGAATAGGTAATTTCAAAAGTCTCAATTTTCGGTACATTTCCGTGATGGATGTGATAAACGGGATTTGCAAAACGCTTTACCCTATCCTCTTCTAAATGATACTTCTGGTTAAAAGTAATATACTCATCAACATTTTTAGGAATTACATCAAAAAACAAACGCTTAGCTCTAGTCGGATTTTGATACATAAATAATGCCATACTTTCAACAGGAGCATATTTAAGCCAATCATCAACGCTAATACTATTACCTTTTGATTTTGATATTTTCTCACCGTTTTCATCTAAGAATAACTCATAACATAACTGCACCGGCGGCTTTCCTCCTAGGACTCGACAAATTTCCGAATAAAGACGAGCATTTGCCAAATGGTCTTTGCCGTACATCTCATAATCGACTTTAAGCGCAGCCCAACGCATACCAAAATCCGGCTTCCACTGTAATTTGCAATGCCCTCCCGTTACTGGTACTTCTATATAATTACCGGCTTTGTCTTTATACGTTACAGTGCCTGCTTTAGCATCCCATTTCTCTATAGGTACTTGCAGTACCTTACCTGTTTTCGGACATATAGGCATGAAAGGTGAATAGGTAGCCTTGCGCTCTTCTCTAAAAGTCGGTAGCATTAGCTCCATTATCTCGTCATATTTCTCAAGCACCATTATCAGCATCTCATCAAACATACCAGCTTTATAACAGTTAGTACTGCTATAAAATTCATACTCAAAGCCGCATTTATCAAGGAATGAGCGAAGCTTTGCATTCATATAATGCCCATAACTTTCACATGCACCGAATGTATCAGGGATAGAAGTAAGCGGCATATCCATATACTGTGCCACCATTTCAGGATTTGGGATATTGCTAGGTACTTTACGAAGCCCGTCCATATCATCGGAAAAGCAAATTAGTTTAGTCGGAATATCGGATAATTGCTCAAATGCTTTCTGTACCATCACCATACGGGCATTTTCACCAAAAGTACCGATATGAGGTAAACCTGAAGGACCGTAACCCGTTTCAAATAATACATACCCCTTCTCAGGAATTTTACCGTTTAAGCTGTCTAATATCTTCTTAGCCTCAACAAAAGGCCACGCGTTTGACTTAATAGCATCTTCCCAAATTTCTGACATTGATTTTTCTTGCACTTTAATTAATAATCAGTGACAATATACTAAATTTATTTATTTGTAAAATATCAAATTAAACGCCATCATTGCGAGGGACGAAGCGACGTGGCAATCTCATCAAACTTCCTGAGATTGCCACGCTCCTGGCAGTCGCTTGCAATGACATTAAGAACAAAAAAACCATGCCAAAAACCATGCCATTTAATACTATTATAAATTACATCAGAAAAGATAGCTATAAAGTTCTACATTTAGGACTGATTGCAATTTCTATAATAGCACTTGCTACCGCTTATATTGCTGAATATATATGCCATTATACACCCTGTCCTTTATGCGTTTACGAACGATTTCCCTATTTAACCCTAATCAAAATTTGCTTAACTGCTTTAATCATCCGACAGTTAAGTAAGTATACTTTAATATTCATTTTCCTAACTATCCTTAGCTCTTGCATATTATCAACCTATCATAGCTTCGTAGAAAGAGGCATAGTACAACCAAGTGCTCTTTGTTCATCAATGATTCGTATCCCGAAAGGCTTGTCTATACAATATATCAAACAAATGTTCTACTCGCAGCCAACCACGTCCTGCACGAAACCCGCCATCAAAATCTTTGGTATTTCTATGACAGAGTATAATCTACTCTTAAATATCGGTCTTCTAATCTGTTTACTCCTCGTTTGGTTTTATCCAAAATCTAATAAATAGTTAAAAATTAACTATTAACTTGCAAAAATTAAATGCAAAAATTAAAAATATTGTGTATAATGACAATTCCAATATTTTTATATATATTTCAATTTTTTAAGAATTAGTTAGGAATTGTATAAAAATAATAATTTCAACTAATTTAAAAAAGAGAAAAAACTATGATGAATGATCATGAAAACAATCTATTCGCAACACTCGCTTTTGGTGAGCTTAGCGAAGTTCAAGCTTTATTAAAAAAAGGCATTAATCTTGACGAACACAAAAATGCACGTGGAGAAACAGCATTACACCATACATTATTTACAGGATATATGGACAGAACTAAATTATTACTTGAACATAATGCTAGTCCTAATATTAAGGATAATTACGGACAAACGATTTTACATAAACTCATATAATTTAATTCTATAGATAAAATGGAATTTTTACTTCAAAATGCTACTAATATTGATTTAGAAATAAAAAATCATTACGGCTTTACTCCTTTATATTCTTCAGTATTTGATGAAAATATTAAGACTGCCAAGCTTTCACTTAAAAATGGTGCTGATGCTAATTTTGGTTTCACTCCTTTAACAAGCATAATGCAAAGTCAAACCATCACACCAATTGAAAAGCAAGGATTAATTGAGATTTTACTTCAACATGGTGCAGAAATAATAGTAGATAACAATAACCCTCCTGAAAGAGTTTGGACATTTGAGCATTTAAATGTAAATCAAGAGATTATACTTAAATCTTTATTAACTTATAATAAACCACTAACCTTTAATAATATCTCTAATAATTTTTCAACTATTAATAATGTTAATATTGATGAGATAAGACCTAAAGCCATATTTGAACTCAAATATTCAAATGATATTCATCATAAAGTAGTAAATAACTTTCTTAAAGATGCGATAGTTAACTCAGATAATAAAACAGGAAATAAAAATTTCCTAGACAGTTACAACAA
This sequence comes from Candidatus Rickettsia tasmaniensis, assembly GCF_036857515.1. Lineage (NCBI taxonomy): Bacteria > Pseudomonadati > Pseudomonadota > Alphaproteobacteria > Rickettsiales > Rickettsiaceae > Rickettsia > Candidatus Rickettsia tasmaniensis. The sequence goes on from NZ_JAQCNX010000014.1 coordinate 31,821, forward strand.
ATACAAAGGTTTTTTAAAAAAGAATTATGATGAATATAAATATCACATGGATAATAACCTTCCATATTTTCACTCCCCAATTACTTCATTAAGAATATTTGAAGATCCTACTTTTACAAAAAAGCTTGAAAGTATTGCCACATTTTTTAACAACGATACACAATCCTTAGAATATAAAGCATTCAAGACACTTTTATCTTTACATCCTAGTTTTAAAATCATGGGTAGTGATATTATATTAAAGGAAGTAGCAACAAGTAAAGAAACAGAGGAAAAACTAAATATCACATTTGATATGAAAAGTACCGAAACAACCTCTTATTGGACTGAAACTGCAGAGCAAATAATTTATGATTCAGCTAATCTTTTTGAAACTGAACTAACAGGCGATATTGCTTAATTCTTATACCATTCCTGTGGAAACGCATGAGTGTCAACTAAGAATCTATGTCATTCCTGCGAAAGCAGGAATCCATTAACCTCTAATATCATCCCGCGACTTGATCGCGGGATCCAGTCTTTTTTAATTTTTTTCTGGACCCCGTGGCCAAGCCACGGGGTGACAGTCATTTTATGGATACCCGCTTTCGTGGGTATGACATTGAGTAAGACTGCTCTTAATTTGACACCCATGCACGGAAGCGGGAATTCAGTCACTAAAAAGTATAAACATACTAAATTTTTAAAATTAAAAACTCAAATAATTTCGCTTTTTTTCTAGATTCCCGCTTCCGCAAGAATAACATCACTACAAATATTAAATTTTATTAATTAATAATTAAAAAATTAATTGTTAGCTTGCAGAAATTCAAATATTATGTATAATGCTCGCACGACAAAATAATATTTAAACATAAAGGAATATTTATATGATGAATCAACCAACAAATAATGCTAATTACAGACTTCCAGACGGTAGTACGGTAGTACGGTTTTACATAATGCAGCACGTATAGGGAATGTAAATAATGTTAGACTTTTACTTTCACAAGGTGCCGATGTTAATGCTTTAGATGCTAAAGGAAAAAACCTATAGATTATGCATCTAAACCAGAAATTAAAGAAATACTAACTGATTCCGCTAATGCACGCTCAGCACTGCCTGAATTCAAAGCAGAACAAAAGCTTGCTGAGATGAAGAAAAATATTAAGAATGAGGATGATAAAAATAAAATTATCAACGGATTAATTATGAATCCTGAATTTTATTCTGATATAGATGATGTTACAAAAGAGAAATTAATAGAAAAACTTTTTAATTATAATATTAACGATAATACTCCAGTAATAGCTCCGGTAGCAGCACCAGCACCGGCACCGGCACCAGTAACAAAACCACTACTTCTACAGAAATAGCAGCAGAGGACAATGTACGTGCACCAAACCCTGAAATATACGACACCTTAATTGAAGCTGAAGACAACCGTACACCGTTTAGTATAGCAGCCTCAGCCGAAAATGCAAATATTGTTCAAAAATTAATTGAGCAAGGTCATGATGTCAATGCTAAGGATGAAAAAGGAAATACGGCATTATTTTATGCAAGCACTAAAGAAATAGTTAAAATTTTATTAGACGAAGGGACAAGTTCTGAAGTTGAGCATGAATATCTATACTCACCTATACATTATGCGGCAACAATAGGAAATAAGAAGCTTTTTACTTTTTACTTGAAAAAAATGTGGATGTTAATACTAAAGATGGAAAGGGACGTATACCTATACATTATGCGACTTATTCTAAACAGCACGAAATAACTCAAATTTTATTACAACCCGGCAGTGAAATTGATACAGTAGACAATTATGGCGGCACACCTTTTTTCTATTTGCTACTAAAGCATGAATCAGGTCAAAATAAAACGTTACTGGACTTCTTTTTAAATAATAACGTTAATCTTAACATTAATGCGTGTGGTGAGTCAATTTTTAATCACGCACTAACATCGAGAGATAAATGGTTACTTAAGAAGTTAATATCTAAAGGTGCTGATATAGGACAAGGCGTTCTATTGTGTAATCCATTCGATCACAGTATAGCAGAACTTGTAAAGATAGGTGTTGATAAAGAAAAGATAGTTTATGCATTAAAAAATATAATTCTCATATTAATGAGCAATTAAAAATTAACACCATACAAAAATACTTGGGTGCAAAATCAGCCAACAATTATAAAGACATGGATGTTAATGATTATAATTATGATTTACCGGATGAAGAAGGGTTTGCAAAAAATACACACGAAAAATTATTAAAAGATGTTATGCAACGTCTTAAAAACGGTGAAGATAAAGATGGCATTATTAATACATTAATTGAGATTAGTATTAATGAAGATACAAGAGCAGAGTTAATAGAAAAAGTTTTAAATTATAATGTTAATGATAATAATCCTGTAGCAGCTCCAGCATTAGTTACTCCTGTAGCAACCCCTATAGTAGTACCGGCTCCATCAACTTCAACAGCAGAAAAGTTATCGGCTGAAGTGAAGACACGCCTTTACAATAGGGAAAATAAGGATGATATTATTAATTTCGTGCTTCTTTATCAGACTACTAACGAGAATGTAAAAAGTGAGTTAATAGATTAGATTTGTGAATATTCTTTCGGTACTGAATTAACCGAACAGATAGGTGCAGATATTCAATTTTAATTTAAAATCTCTTTAAGTTCTTTTAAAGAAAAACCCGGTGGTTTTAGGTAGTCTAGTACTACCTTACCACTATCTAAGACTATAAGCCTTTTGCTGTAATTTACGGCATCTTCTAAATTATGCGTGATCATAACGGAAGTTATCTTATGTTTCTCTATAATCTCTGCTGTCTTTTTCATCACTTCCAAAGAAGCTTTCGGATCTAAATTTGCCGTATGTTCGTCTAGAAATAATATTTTAGGTGGATGAGCTATGCTAAGTGCCAGCAGTATAATCTGCTTTTCTCCACCGGAAAATTTACCTAATGGCTGTGAAAGTAAAGGCAAAAAGCGTTTAGGCAAACCTGTAAGCTCTAACAACTCGCTACTTGTTAACCGTTCATTACTAGAGAATCTACTTTCCTACAAAATGATATTTTCTTCAAGGGTTAGCTCGGTAAATAGCCTCTCTTTTTATAGAACTCAACGAAATAAACAATACCATCCCTAAAATAAGCTTAAGATTTATGGGATCGATGCCAATTCGGAGTAAAAAGTCCAGAGCAATAAAGTAAAATAATCTACCTATCAAACAAGAAAATATCTCTTTAAACGCATTAAAATTATTAGCATGGATTAAAATATGACGTCCTATAACAATTACACCGATACCGACTAGTGCCACCCCGAAACCCATATTAATATCGGCAAAACCATTTACTTGTGCAGATAAAGTACCGGTTAAAGCAGCCAAACAATTACTTATGCTAAAACCGATAGTACGGTAAAGCTCGGCAGGTTTTCCTAAATTAATCAATAAATCTTTATTAAAACCAAAAGCACGAAGAAATAAACCGAGCTTACCTTTTAATAAAATTATAACTGAACATATAATAAGACAATTGATTATTACTAAAGGTATTAACCAATTTTCGAGATCTAATATAGATAATAGAATACCAAGAACCGATATATTAGGACGCTGCATAATTTGTAAGTTAACCGAATAAAACATAAAACTTGTAAGTATTCCGGCTATAAGCCCGTTAATGCGGTTATTCTTCTGCATAAAACTAAACTATACTGCCTATAATTCCGCCTCTGCTATTACGGCAAATATTAATGCAGGAAATAACCCAAATGAAAGGCTGCGGGCAAACACTGCCGCACCAAGTACATAAGTACCGTCTACGGTAAGATCGGTAATTTTGAGAATCCGATAACTTATATACATCCCTAAAATAAGCGGCAGCATTATTAAGGATTGCTCAAGAGCAGTAACTAAAATGTTCATGTTACTACTCTTCAAGTTCTTTACGCGTGAAAGGAAGTACGGATAAATTTTCTTTAGTAAGAATATCTTGTTTAACAAATGATTTAAGGTTAATAAATAAAGTTAAGTCTTTCATATCCCCAAATGGAATATCTTTCGGTTCTATTCCTTGTAAGATTTTTTTTGCCATTAAACCTGCTTCTACGCCTATTTGCTTCTCTTGTACTCCTACCGCAATAGTTGCCCCGCTAATTACCGAACCTTCATCGGAAGCAATTATCGGAATACGGCGTTTAAATGCTTCTTGCTTTAAAATATTAATCCCACTGACTATTAAATGATCTTTCAAAATTATAAAACTCTGCGTATTTTCAGGAGCATTTTTTACAGCCACAGGCATATCATTGAAATTTTGTATCATTACCGTGTGCAGAGAAATATTGTTTTTTCCAGCATATAATTTTAACATTTCTACTTCAGGTATAACTTTCTCGCCACTGCTATAAATTAAAGTGATATTCTGTAAAAAAGGTAATTTACTAATGGTGTCAGTGATTTTTATCTCATCGTTAACACCGGTAACTAAAGGTAGGTTTTTACTATTAATCATAGCAGCAGCACAAACAATCGGTTTATTTGTTATATGAGAAATAACAGTTTGGCTGGCTGTCGTGCCTATTGGAATTATTACATCAATATCCTGATCTGTTATTTGCTTTATAATGGCAAGTAAAATATTAGAATCAGCATAAGCATTTTTAACTATAATTTCTGCATCTATATCTTTTAGCGACTCTTTAATTCCTGATATAATCTTAGTCATTACGGCATGTTCAAGTGGAACAATGACTGCTACTTTTTTTTGATCCGCATAAACTGCAGCTGTGATGAATAAAACAAAAAGAAAAGAATTTTTGAAAAATATTAGAGATAAACATTTTAATATCCCATTATAAGTTATAATTTAATAATCAAAATTTAAATTTGCATATAGCAAACACATAAACACAAAAAATTATCTACGCCAACGCTAATTTTGTATTAAACTATTAACCTTTAAAGATATCATAAATATTTTTAACTGTAGAAATATAAAGTAAAGATAAAAAACTTATCTTTCTTTGACTAGAAGCTAAATAGTCAAGAAAGCTCTACCTTAGAGGCTATCTGTAAATAAGTTTTAATTGGTAATTAAAACTTATTTACAGATAGCCTCTTAATTTTAATGTTTAGCACCATTTTAAGATTATGACAATAACCAATAAATAGTATTGCCTAAAAGAATTACTTGAGATAGCCTATACTTCGATGTCATGACCGCTTTTGCGAAACGTTATTATTGCATAAAGTTGTTGCACGGCTACAAAAAACCTACTCGATGTCATCCCCGTATAACATTGTTGCATGGATCGAAAAATGTATTTGGTGTCATACCGTGGCTTGACCACGGTATCCATAAAAGTAAATTAAAAATACTAAATTTTTAGTATTTTAAATTGGATCCCGCGATCAAGTCGCGGGATGACAGGGGTGGAATCGATCCACGCAGGAATGACCTAAACAGGCCATTCATCCTCTTAATGACGATTCAGTACCCATGCAGCAAGGCTTACAAAATGAAAAAGGAATTCATTTCTTAAACTATGCATTTTCTGTTTGTTCTAATACCGTTTGCCCTAGTAATTGCGATAGAACATCTTGACCTGCTTTAGTCCAACTTACAGGTAGCTCTTCGTTTGGTAAACCTGTACCATAACGATCATTAAATACTCTAACTGCTTGCTGAGTAAATTGATCAAATGTACTTGTGGATTCTACTCCATAGCCATATTCTTTTAAATTTTCCTGTAAAGTATTAACTTTTTCTCCAGTACTATCAAGACTTAATAATAATTCACTCTTTTGCTCTTGCGTAGTCTCAAAATATATACCAAAACCAGCTTCAGCTAATTCTTTCCAAGGAAATTTTGATCCAGGAGCTATATGAGCATTTCCTTCTCGGTTTACAGTTACTTCACTAAGACCGACTAAATCATGTTTTAAATCTAAATTTGGATATCTTTCTGCTACATCCTTAAGAAATTCTTTTAATTTCCCTATTTGCTCTTCAGGAAAATCACTTTTTGCATCATTAATAAGCATGACTCCAATACCAAACTTAATTAACACCTACTTCTCCTTTCCAACTACTCTTGCCTGCATAAAAAGCTTGATCTGTTAAATCATTATGATATTCTTTTTGAGTCCCATCCTTATCAATTATTTAATGAACACTTGCACCTCGCTCATCCAATACTTCACGAACAGCCTTAATATCCTTGCTTACAGAATAAGTAATTACTACACAGTTAGGTTTTACTCCTTCCGGTCTTGGAGCCATATATTTACCGTTTGGACTATTGGTATTACTAATACCGTTATTTTCGATAGCCTTACTTTTACTCATAAACTTCCTCCAATATACTTAATAATTGTTGACGGTTCAGAATTTACTAAACCTTAACAAGGGTTAATACTTTGGTAATGCTAAGTCAATGAAAATTTAAATATTATTCACAAGGTATCGATACTGATCTGACAAGTTCAATGATCATTTTTCTAATATTTGGATTTTGTACTCTAGTAAATGCTCTAGTTAACGATAAAAGTGCTCTTTCCATAATCCTTGATAATTCTTTATAATCAAAAGAGATGTCATGTTCATATTGCCCTTCTTCTTCAGCAATATTATTTAAGAAATCACTTTCTATTTCTTTGAATAGATATTCAATTTTATTATTAGGAGTATTTTCATCGTCAGCTTTTAACTTGGAGAGCACTAATATCTAAAAAGCTTGCCCTAATTCTTTTTGGCTAATACCTACAGCAAGACGTCGTTCTTTTAAACGTTCACTTGCGAGTTTGTCTGGATGTTTTATTGAATCATTCATTTTAACAATAAGCTTTAATTATTAAAAATTAAATATAATAATGCTAAAACCCTTTGGTTATCAAGAATCAAGGCTAATAAATAATTAATTAAAAGTATAAAAACGATGAGTAATAGAATAGTAAAATTACCGAATTGCGAGAATATAGTGGAAGAGATTAGTTTTTTAGGAATTAAACCTTGAGTATAATTTATTTCATTTAGATTTAGTTTTTTTATTGTTCTGCCAAAAGGATCTACTATAGCTGAAATACCGTTATTCGCTACTCTAATCATAGGTAAACCGTTCTCTACGGCTCTACTTCTACTAATATGAAAATGCTGATATGGACCGCTTGATTTACCATACCATGCATCATTTGTAATATTAATTATTACATCGGCTATTTCATTATTCGTCCGTACAAAATCAGGAAAAATAGATTCATAACAAATCAAAGGTTTAATTTTAAGATTATATTTTTCAAGATAAACAAGCCCTCCGTTTCCTTCTTTATAATCAATTAAACCATGAGTTAATTTTTTAAACGGTAGTATCTTTTTAAGGGGCATATACTCACCGAAAGGTACTAAATGTGATTTATGGTATTCAAATAATTTATGATTATTTTTATCGAGAGCATACATAGCTGAGTAAAGTTCAAACTCATCACCTTGTTTTTTATTATCCGAAATTCCTCCTGTTATCAAAATAGCATTTGTAGAATTTAGCATTTTTAATAATTTTGATTTAACTTGCGGTATATCATCAGGTACTACTAATGCTGCCTCAGACCAAATAATTAAATCGGTAGGTTCCAAATTTTCCGATAAATTAATATGTAGCATTAAATTATGCCAAAATTCTTCTTCATTCCATTTTTCGGTTTGAGGTATTGAAGGTTGCACTAATCGTACTTTTATATCAGTGAAATTTGTATGGTTATTACTTAGCCTTACTGCTCCGTAAATGACAATTATGGTTAATACTAGGACTGAACTAGCTAGTAATATTTTTAACTGAGTAAATTGCTTGCTAAATAAAGGATAAGCTGATGTAGAAATATATATAACTATAAAACTAAGCCCATATATCCCTATTATACTTAAAGGCTGTATTAAAATATCTGAAAACGAAAAAGCATAACCGATCAAATTCCAAGGAAGACCGGTAAAAATCCACGAACGTACCCACTCAAATAATACCCAACATAAACAGAATATAAATTGGTAATATTTATTATTTTTAGCAAAAAAACTAAGCGTGCAGCTTGCCGATATAAAGCAAGCTAAAACTATAGGTAGTCCAAATAACGCAAAAGGAATTGCCCACCAAAAATCTGCAATATAAACGCTAACACCGATACTTATCCAATATATTCCACTTAAAAAATGCCCAAAACCGAATAAATAACCAAATTTTGTGGCTTCTTGCCAATTTTCGGATTTTTGAACTATATAACATAAGTAAGATAACGTTAATAATGCCGGTATAAAGAAAGTCGGAGCAAAAACTAAACCGCTTAATATCCCTAGCAGTAAACATATGATTTTAGGTTTATACATTTTTATCGATTATTTGTTTACAAAATAATACATCATGCTATCATTTCAGCAAGTTTTAATATAATGAGTAAACAAATGACTACAGGATTACTACAAGGAAAAAAAGGCTTAATTACAGGTATTGCAAATAATATGTCAATATCGTGGGCGATTGCACAGCTTGCTAAAAAACATGGAGCAGAGCTATGGTTTACTTATCAATCGGGAGTACTAGAAAAACGAGTTAAACCACTCGCTGAGGAAATAGGTTGTAATGTTGTTAGCGAACTGGATGTTACGAAGCCAAAATCAATTAGTAATTTATTTGATGATATAAAAGAGAAATGGGGTAGCTTCGATTTCTTACTTCACGGTATGGCTTTTGCCGATAAAAATGAATTAAAAGGACGTTATGTTGATACTAGCTTAGAAAATTTTCATAATTCTTTACATATATCATGTTACTCTCTTTTAGAACTCTCAAGATCCGCAGAAGCCTTAATGCATGACGGCGGAAGCATTGTGACATTAACTTACTACGGCGCTGAAAAAGTTATGCCTAATTATAACGTTATGGGAGTAGTCAAAGCTGCACTTGAGGCTAGTATAAAATATCTAGCAAACGATATGGGAGAAAATAATATTAGGGTAAATGCTATTTCGGCAGGACCTATCAAAACTTTAGCATCTAGTGCAATAGCTGATTTTAGTACTATGCTTAAATCTCACGCTGCAACCGCACCGTTAAAACGTAATACTACCCAAGAAGATGTAGGAGGAGCAGCAGTATATTTATTTAGTGAATTATCTAAAGGTGTTACCGGTGAAATCCATTATGTAGATTGCGGTTATAATATTATGGGAAGTAATAAATTATAAATTATTGTAGGGATTAATGTCATTCCCGCAAAAGGCTTGCTTGTGTGGACCAATAAAATCTACTGTGTCACCCCGTGGCTTGACCACGGGGTCCATAAAAACAATAAAAAATACTAATATTATTAGTATTTTAAGCTAGATCCCGTGAATAAATCATGGGATGACAACTGTATTTTTCAAGTCACACAACAAAATCATCACAATCCATGATTTCTTTTTTTGAGGTGTTCAGGTTTTGGAGGAACAGGCGGTTTTTTAGATTTTGCCTGAACCTTTTTAGCCTCTAACTGCAATGCCGGATTATTTAATCTATTTAACTCTTTTGAGATTTGTTTTAACTGTTCTTGTACTTCTATCTTTAAAGGAGTATGAGAATTGTTCATTTCACTATTTATTATTGTGCCTATTTTCTCAAGATTTTCTTTAGAAATGGAATATGATTTTATACCTATATAATTAACAATCTTTGACCACCAAGTTTGTCTTTTATCTAATCCTTGATATATTACATCTACTAAATCATTTTTTTTGAATGTTAATATATAATCAGAAGCTCCTTCTAAGGATTTAGATAAATGCCTTTTTATTTCTCCTTGTCTCTTATCTTCAATATTTACTTTTTTGTCTTTCTCGAGTTTTGTTATTGCTTTTTCAATTATTGAAGATATCTTAGTTTCTTTTCCTTCATGTGCTTTATTTTCTAAATTTTCTTTGGTATTAAAATTTATATTAGTTCCTATTTTAGCATCTACTAATTGTTTAGCATACTTACCGTTAGGATCTTGTATTTCTCGCTCTATCTCAGCAGATTTTAAACCTAATTTTGTATATATATCTGATTCTCGGAAAAGTGGAGCATATAATAAAAAATTAATACTTTGAGCTATTCTACTATCTATCAAATCTTTAGAATCTCTTTTGGGATAAAATTTTTCTTGTAAAATACGATAGTGATCTAATATTTCCTGTGTTATATCTTTTATATCAAGAGATTGTAATTCTCCTTTATCATTAAATTTTGCTTTCATACCTGAGCGTTTGGCTTCCAATAATAATATTTCTTGAAAAACTTTATTATTAGGAGTACGACAAACGAAATTAGGATCGTTATCCGGCATTAATTCATTTGCATTTTCCATTATTGCTTGATTGAGTTTATGTAATTGCTCTTTATTAAGCTTTTTATCTAACAAACTTATAAAAGCTTCTCTTTGTTTTTGCTTACTTGCAGTACTAAAAGCCTGCTGCATCTTTTGCAAAACACCAAAATCAAAATTTCTGTTACCTATTTCTTGGATAACTAAATTTGCTAAATTTTTTGTTTCAATATTCACTGTTCCTTTTTTATTTTTTGTAGCCATATTTAGTATTAATCTCACTTATAATTATTTAAATAATAATGATAGATCAAATTAATTTCTAGATGTTTTTACTATATTTATAATCAAAACTTTAAGACAGTATCTAGCAAGTCATACTAGTCCTTAGCTATTACCCAAAATTTCTATTGATTCTATTGTTTCATTATTCGATTGACTATGCATTACTAAATCTAAAATATTTGAAGATGCTAAATTGCTAATATAAACACCTTGTACATCATTTAATACATAATCAACCACTAATAATTTAGAATCAGCAGAAGTTCCATATAATGACATTTTTGCCTCAAATAATTTTTTAAATGTATCTAATTCAAGTAATTCTTCACATACAGCATGTTCTTTAATATCTCTGCTTACAAATAAACCCATTATGCTTCGTGCTAAACTATTTTTAATATAAAATTCTTTTAAGCATTCAATAAAATTTTCAAAAAAATTTAGTTCTTCAAAAGGAATTTGAAAATCAGGTAATAATTCTTGATATAATTTTTTCTGCAATTCCTTTTTTTCAATTAGTTCTTCAAAAGGAATTTTGAAATCAGGTAATAATTCTTGATATAATTTTTTCTGCAATTCCTTTTTTTCAACTAGTTCTTCAAAAGGAATTTGAAAATCAGGTAATAATTCTTGATATAATTTTTTCTGCAATTTCTCCTCCTCAAATTTTTTCAAATAGAAATTATCAATTAATAGCTTGTAAAGCTCAAGTACCCTACTAGGAAAGTTAATTTTCAAAGTTCCTTTTTTATCAATTTCTACAGTAAACCTGTTTTCTTTTGCTTCTAAATATATTAGATCTCGAAATATACTATCCTCTTTTGTTCTACGAAGTAAAAAAGCTGCATCTTTAGAATCAACTAAATCTAAAGCATGTTTCATTATTTTTGCATTAAGCTCATGTAACCTATTGTTAGATATCATCTCTTCTGCACCTGCTAGAAAAGATTTTTTATCATCTATTTTTAATTTCCTTAAATTTTCTAGAACTTCTAAAGTTATTGCTCCTTGTTGAATTTTTTTAAGTAACTCATAATAGTTGCCAAATTCTACTTCTTGATTTTTGTATCCTAACCCGGCATAAACATTGCATCCTGATTCTTTCTTTTGAGCTAATCCAGAATATTCTTTTTCAATTTCTTTAGGTTTACTAATACAAGAAAGCATAATGTCTTTTAGCTTCATATAATTTATTCCTTACATTAAAAAGGAATATTATATTTAGTTAAGAAATATTAACAAGTACTTTATAGAAGATTAAGATAAATTATGATTGAGAGGATGATGCAACAATGCTTTTTTGAGATGATTAGTTTGAAGATGAGTATATATTTGGGTAGTAGATATATCAGCGTGACCAAGCAGCTCTTGAATTACTCTTAAGTCTGCTCCGCCCTCAAGCAAATGACTTGCAAAACTGTGACGTAATATATGCGGAGAAATATACTCAGGGTTAAGTCCTGCATAAAGGGCAGCAGATTTTAACAGAATAGCAAAATTTTGCCTAGTCATATAACCCGCTAAAGCTGATGAGGGAAATAAATAAATTAGATTGCTTGGTTTAGCTTTATTCACAAAAACATCTCTAATTGCAAGATATTTAGCAATACTGATAACTGCCTGTTCATTTATTACTATGACTCTTTCCTTATTACCTTTACCAAGTACCGAAAATATTTTTCTTACTTCTCCTTTAGACGTTTTATTAGTCAGAATATCAGCAAGCTTAAGACTAACAAGCTCCGAGACTCTAAGACCGCTAGCATAAAGCAAATGCATCATAGCATTAAGCCTGATACCTTCAGGAGAATTATCTTGAGAGCAATGTTCAAGTAACGATTTAATTTGATCTATAGATAATATTTTGGGAAGTTTATTTTGATATTTGGGCAAATCTACGTTAAGAACCGGATTAAAAGCGGTATGGTTTTCGCTAATTAAAAATTCATAATAACTTTTTATAGTTGAGCTTTTTCTGTTGATTGAGCGTGTTTGCAAATCATTACTTGCTAGATACTCAATCCAGTCTCTAATATTCTCAGTAGTAATATTTAATTCGGATAATTTTTGTTTAGCAAGATAATTTTGAAAATCGAATAAGTCACGCTTATAGCTAAGTATGGAATTTTTTGACAATGCTCTCTCGGCTAAAAGCATTTCTAGGAATTGCGCAATAAATTCCATAAGATGTTTTAATTTCTATAATGGAGGCCAGGGTCGGAATCGAACCGACGAATAGAGGATTTGCAGTCCACGGCATTACCACTTTGCTACCCAGCCTAATCAGTGTCATACCACAATCCTATGTCATTCCTGCGAAAGCAGGAATACATAAACGGATAATTGTATTTTTACTGGATTCCCGCTTTCACGGGAATGATATGAATACTACCAACATCCATACAAAAAAGCAACTATTTTTATATTAAACTCCTAATCCTTGCAGGATATTTAAACGATTTATCCTTCATAAAATTCAAGAACTGGCTAACTGAATCTACTATATCGTCATTTTTAATATGAGGAAAATTCAGTAATTCCTTTAAAATTATGCTTGATTGTTTAGGTATTAGAACACTAGCTGATTGAAATAAAGGCACTACCGAAGCGAATCTTGTAACTTTATCAAAGCTTGGCTTAACCCCTATCACTCTAATATTACCACCTAAAATCCTATATCTTGAATCAATTATTGACCACTTGCTTTATCTTCGATTAATATAAATTTTGGCTGATATTCTCTAGCTAATTTTTCCGTCAAATTCTTAAGCTCAGGATAATTAATTTTTTTCCGTACTAATGATACTAGATAATATTTCTGTTCAAGAATCCCCCATATAGTGCAAACACTATAATCGGAATCTTCGGAAATCTTAATTGCCGTATCCCAGCTTTGCACAAAATAATCAAATCTTGAAGGTAGATTTTCATAAAAGCTAATATCTTCCATATTCAGTAACGATGACCTTTGTGCTATCGGTTCTTGTAAATATTGAGCATTATCATTATAGCTACCTATTTCCTGCTCTAATTTCATTAAACAATCAGGAGGTTCTTTATAGCTGTCTAATACTTTACCACTAAGATATTGATATTCTTTATTCATTAATTTAAAGGAGTAATCTTGAATGCTAATAGCCGGAATTTTTAAATGATGCCATGAATTGCTATTATTAAGTAGATAACTGGATAAATCATCCGTATGCAGACGCTGCATAATTAAAACTATCGCTCCCTTATTACGATTATTTAGTCTGCTAACAAAAGTTTGCTCAAACCAATCTATAACTTTCTTACGTATTTTATAAGAATGAATTTGCGTGGGGTTATGAGGATCATCGATAATTAAGATATCACCGCCCTCACCTGTTGCCGATCCTCCAACCGATGTTGCAAATCTAAAGCCATTAGCTGTCGTTAAAAACTTACTTTTTTGATTATGGGGTTTACTAAGGATAGTACTTGGGAAAAGTTCTTTATACCAATCAGAATTTAAAATGAACCGACAATCTAGTGAGTGTTTAATGCTAAGTATTTGAGAATAGCTGGCAACCATAATCCTTTTGGTAGGATTAACCCCCAATAAATAAGCAGGCCAAGCAACGCTAACACAAATAGATTGTAAGCTCCTTGGCGGTATATTAATTATTAAACGATTAATATCACCGCTTTGCACGGCATTTAAATAATCGGTAATTATTCTTATATGCTTACTTGGATAATACTCCGCTCCAGGATTAATAATATTAAATACCTTAATCATAAAACTATGAAAATCCTGTCGTAAAATAGAATTTAAGAGTTCTTTAGAGTGGAGCATATTGTACCTACATCGTCATTGTGAGGAAAAATTGTAAGTTTTGACGAAGCAATCTCAGGCAAGATTCCTGAGATTGCCACCCTCCTTGAAATCGCTTGCAATGACCTTAAAACCTTATCATAAATTATCATTGCCATTAATCCCCTATAGTATATAATTTTGAAAAATAATATATTTATCTATGAAATTACTAAAAATTATTTTTATCATTACTATATGCATTAATTTTCCTATATTCGCAGAAAATTTAGAGTCGGTTACTACAACCGAAGATATTGAAAATGACGTATTTATCCCTCTTGATGAAAATCATCCTATTTTAAATCCAAACGATAATATTAATGATAGTTCTGAGTTTAAGAATTATACAAATGGCAAAATTATTGCTCTAAATAACATTACTGCTACTTCTGAAGAGATAGATTTTAAAGTCGGGGAAGAAAAATATTTCGGTAATATAAAAATCAAATTGCACAAATGTATAAAAAACCTTGATCCATATAATGAAGATAATTATTTGTTGATGACCATAACGGAATATAAAATAGACGAAGATCCTAATTTACTCTTTCAAGGATGGATGATTTCTTCAAGCATTTCACTTTCAACGTTTGAACACCCAATCTACGAAATTTTTGCTAAAGATTGTTTTTAGATGCAATATTTAATTTCAAGTTTAATATTTTTAATTCCAAGCCTTGGAATGCTGACGGGCTTATCAGCTGCAGCTACTGTTACAATTTTTTTGCTTATATCATTCCTGCGAGGTATTAATCGTCATTGCAAGCGACTGAAAGGAGAGTGGCAATCCAGTAACAATGTCATACCGTGGCTTGACCACGGTATCCAAAAAATAAAAAAAGACTGGATCCCGCTACAAGCTCACGGGATGACAATGTTATTCACCGCTTGGTGCTTTATATCTTGTTTATTCGCAATTCATCTTATTAATAGCTTAGCTACTTTTACTCAAGTTTCTATACTCTTATTTCTTAGCTTTGCAGTTAGTAATTCTGCTCCTTTTCAAAATCGCTTACAGCTTAAAAAAGCCTTAATATTCGGAATTCTCACAGCAATATTATTATTCTTCATCGAATATTCTTCTCATGGATTTTTAACAAGAATATTCAAAGCTAGTTTTGGCTTATATATGCTAGATCGTGGTTGTGCTTTACTTTCAATTACCGCTTGGGTAGCGATTATAATTTTACTTTCTAACGGTAAAAAACGACATGCCTTAATGCTATATATATTAGTGCTTTATTTACTAAGTATTTCCGATAGTTTAGCAAGTTTTTTAGGCTTCGGTATAGGAGGAGTAATATTTATTTTAACAAGATTTATGAAGCCGATATTTTTCAAATTAATCGCAATAAGTTTAATTACCGGCTCATTACTATTTCCTGTGATAGCTAAACAAATAGAACCACGAGATTTATCTGAAAAATATTTAGCTACACAACCTTCCGCTGCTCATCGTTTATTTATTTGGCATTTCGTCGCAAACAAAATCATTGAAAAGCCGATTTTAGGCTATGGCTTAGCTTCTTCTAAATATATCGAAGCTGGTGATAGTGAAATGATCGATTACAACGGAGAAAAATGGCATCCTTTGCCGCTTCATCCTCATAATAATATATTACAAATTACTCTTGAACTTGGTATAATAGGTTTAATATTATTTTTATGCTTAGTTTATAAATATCTCAAACAAATTAGTAATCTCAAAAATAAAAATTTCAAGGCAATTTCCTATGCATGTTTTATAAATTACTATATTATCGGCATGATTTCATATAATATTTGGCAAATATGGTGGATATCAAGCGGTATTTGGGTACTAGTTTTAATGAAGCTACTAGTTAAACCTGATATTGTCATTGATAATTGATGCTATTTGAGGTAAATATAGAGTTAAATGTCATTAAATCTACGTCATTGCAAGCAGCCGCCGTAGGCTGCGTGGCAATCTCATCAAATATCCTGAGATTGCTTCGTCGAATTACTGTGCAATTCTTCTCGCAATGACGGAAAAATATAATACAAAACATATGCTACAAAACTCAGAACTTTTACACGAATATCTACCGATTGCTATATTTTTCGGTATTGCGGTATTGGTTTCCGGTTTAATAATGATTCTACCTAACCTATTATCGACAAAAAAATATAATAAAGATAAGCTAGAACCTTATGAGTGCGGTTTTGAGCCTTTTAGCGATGCAAGATCAAAATTTGACATACGTTTTTACTTAGTTGCTATTTTATTTATTATCTTTGATCTTGAAATTGCATTTTTAGTGCCTTGGGCTATTAGTCTTAATACGATAGGTAAAATAGGCTTTTTCTCAATGATATTTTTCTTATTCGTACTTATTATCGGGTTCATATATGAATGGAAGAAAGGAGCTTTAGACTGGTAGTAATATGAAAAATAATTTTTATCAAGAAGACGAATTATTAAGTAATGAGCTTTCTAATAGAGGATTCTTACTCACTAAAGTTGATGACGTTATAGGCTGGGCGAGAGCTAATTCCTTATGGCCTATGACTTTTGGGCTTGCTTGTTGTGCTATTGAGATGATGCAGGCAGCAGCAAGTAGATATGATATGGATCGCTTCGGTATGTTATTTAGACCAAGTCCAAGACAGTCCGACCTTATGATAGTTGCAGGAACGCTTACTAACAAAATGGCACCGGCTCTACGTAAAGTATACGATCAGATGGCTGAACCTAAATGGGTGCTTTCAATGGGTAGCTGTGCCAATGGCGGCGGCTATTACCACTTTTCCTATTCGGTAGTGCGTGGCTGTGATAGAATCGTACCGGTTGACGTATATGTCCCTGGCTGCCCTCCTACCGCCGAAGCATTAATTTACGGACTTATGCAGTTACAGAAAAAAATTAAACGCACTACAGGTTTTAAGTATGACGCTAGACAAACTCATTGAAAGACTTGCAGCTAAATCTAGCATTTTAATAACTCCGATCACGGTTAAAGATTACCTAGCTTATAAAATCGAGCCGAATTTTTTATTGCCGTTTTTAAAAGCTTTAAAAGAATCGGAAGAATTACGCTTCACTTTACTTACTGATTTATTTGGGGCTGATTTTCCTCAGAATAACGTAGTCAATTCAGTTGGGCTTGGCTACAAGGGGCAAGGCGCGAAGCCTATAACTAATAGGAGAGCGATGAACGACAATGTAGGCGAGTCCAAATCAATTGACTATAAAAGGTTTGAAGTAGTATATAATTTATTAAGCTTAAAATTAAATAAGCGTCTTATAATAAAAGTATATATATCTGAAAAAGAAACTATACCTTCAGCAATGAATATATTTAGTGCCGCTTGTTGGTATGAGCGTGAAGTTTATGATATGTACGGGGTAAATTTCGAGGGCAATGACGATAAAAGACGCATACTAACCGATTACGAATTTGAGGGGCATCCATTACGTAAAGATTTCCCGTTAACAGGCTATACACAAGTTAAATATGATGAGAAGCTAAAGAAAGTAGCTTATGAACCGGTCGATTTAGACATAGAATATCGTGAGTTTGATTTTAGCTCGCACTGGCATAGCCCGAGTTATGTATTGCCAGGTGATGAGAAGGCAACCGATGTCATTCCTGCGAAAGCAGGAATCCAGAAATAAAATGAATGTCATCCTGTGACTTGATCGCGGGATCCAGAAAAAATAAAAAAGACTGGACCCCGTGGTCAAGTGAACTAGGTGACAGTAGGAAAAATACTATGACTAACAACACCAAAACTATAACTCTAAACCTTGGTCCACAGCATCCGGCAACTCACGGAGTTTTAAGGTTAATCCTTGAGATGGACGGGGAAATAGTAAATAATGCCGACCCTCATATTGGGTTACTTCATCGTGGTACGGAAAAGCTTATTGAGCATAAAACATATTTGCAGGCTATACCATATTTTGATCGTCTTGATTATGTTTCGCCGATGTGTCAGGAACATGCATTTGCTTTAACTGTCGAGTCGTTATTAGAATGCGAAGTCCCACGAAGAGCTCAGTTTATCAGGGTACTATTCTCAGAGCTAACAAGAATTTTGAACCATACTTTGAATATTGGCAGCCAAGCTTTAGATATCGGTGCTACTACTCCTTTATTATGGCTCTTTGAAGAGCGAGAAAAGATCATGGAATTTTACGAGCATGTTTCCGGCTCTCGTATGCATTCAAACTACTTTAGACCGGGCGGGGTTGCAGCAGATTTACCCGAAGGTTTACTTGAGGATATAGATAAGTTTATAGAACAGTTTCCTCCTAAACTTCACGATATTGAAAATCTACTAAATGAAAATAGATTATGGAAACAACGTTTAGTAGATATTGGCGTTGCGTCTCAAAAAGAGGCAATGGACTGGGGGTTTTCAGGACCAATGCTTAGAGGTTCGGGTATAGCTTGGGATTTACGCAAGTCAAACCCTTATGACGTTTACGATGAAATGGACTTTAAAGTACCAATCGGCAAAAACGGTGATTGTTACGACAGATATTTCGTTCGTATGCTTGAAATGTACGAATCAATCAAGATAATCAAGCAATGTATAGAAAAAATGCCGAAAGGTGCAGTTAAAACCGATGATCCTAAATTAACACCACCGACAAGAGCCAAAATGAAAGAATCTATGGAAGCAATGATTCATCATTTTAAGCTCTATACGGAAGGATATGACGTCCCAGCCGGCGAGACCTATAAAGCCGTAGAAGCCCCTAAAGGCGAATTTGGTGTATATTTATACTCGCAAGGAGGTAATAGACCTTATAGATGTCGTATTAAAGCACCCGGTTTTGCTCATTTGCAAGGACTAGATTTTATGTCTAAAGGTCATTTAATGGCAGATGTTATTACTATTATTGCAACGCTTGATATAGTATTTGGTGAGATAGATAGGTAATATATTTGTCATGCCGTGGGCTTGTACTTGCGTTGCTCTGTTATTCCTACGAAAGCAGGAACCCATAAAATAAAACTAAAAAACAAAAAATGTAGTGGGTATATATATTATGCTCTAATAAGCATGGTACTTTATATATTGGTATTACTAATAATATAATACGTCGTGCTTATGAACATAAACAAAAAATAATATTATAAAGCTTGTTTATACAGAAGAATTTACTGATATTCAAGAAGCACTTACAAGAGTAAAAAAACTTGAAAAAATGGCAACGTAGTTGGAAAATAGAACTGATAGAAAAAACTAATCCTGCATGGAAAGATTTAATTGAATAGTTCTATGGATTCCTGCTTTCGCAGGAATGACATAAAACTATACCGTACTAAAAATATATGAATACAAAAATTACAAATTTTACATTTGATAAGAAAAATTTAAATCTAGCAGAAGAGATTATAAAAAAATATCCACCGCATGGAAAAAGAAGTGCAATACTTCCGCTGCTTGATCTAGCACAACGTCAAAACGGCGGCTGGCTACCTGTTCCTGCTATCGAATATGTCGCAAATATGTTAGAAATGCCTTATATACGGGCTTATGAGGTTGCAACATTTTATACTATGTTTAACTTAAAGCGAGTTGGGAAATATCATATCCAAGTATGTACTACTACTCCTTGCTGGCTGCGTGGTAGTGATGATATAATGAAAATTTGCGAAAAGAAATTAGGTGTAAAACTCAAAGAAACTACTGAAGATCAAAAATTTACTTTAAGCGAGATAGAATGTTTGGGAGCATGCGTTAACGCTCCGGTCGTACAGATTAATGACGATTATTATGAAGATCTAACTCAAGAAAAAATGGAAAAAATAATAGACAAGCTTCAAAATGACTAGAATCTTATTATTATTACTTAGATTTTATCAATATTTCATTTCTCCACTACTTGGCAATAATTGCCGGTTTCACCCTACTTGTTCTGAATATGCCAAAGAAGCTATATCAATGCACGGCAGCATAAAAGGCTTGTGGCTTACCTTTAAAAGAATCATCAAATGCCAACCATTTTGCGACGGCGGATATGATACCGTTCCAATCTCTATAAAAAATTCTAAACCACTTAATAAAAAAATATAAATTATATTTATTGTAAACCTTAAATATACCTTAGGCTTAGACCTTCTGTTGAAAAATTTATTACGGAACATAGAAAATTTTTAGATACATGTTATGATAAAGGATATTTTATTAGGTCCTATACATCCAAGAATTGGCGGTATTATTTTAGCTAATATAGAAAAACTAAGTCAGCTTAAAGATATATTAAGAGAAGATCCTTTTTATATAAATAATATAGCTGAATATGAAATTACTAACTTTACTCCTACAAAATGACATAAGAATTTAAATATTTTTTTTCAAAAACATGAATAAACTAATCCCTTTACCTCGTGCATTTTTTGCAAGAGATACTAATGTAGTAAGCACTGAGTTAATCGGTAAAGCTCTTTATTTCCAAGGTAAAACAGCTATCATTACTGAAACTGAAAGCTATATAGGACAGAATGATCCTGCTTGCCATGCAGCAAGAGGACGGACAAAAAGAACGGATATAATGTTTGGTCTTGCAGGCTTTAGCTATGTCTATTTAATTTACGGAATGTATTATTGTTTAAATTTCGTAACCGAAGCTAAAGGCTTCCCTGCTGCGACCTTAATAAGAGGCGTACATGTTATTTCGCCTGAAAATCTATACCTCAACGGTCCGGGTAAATTATGCAAATATTTAGGAATTAATATTTCTCATAATAAATGCGATCTTATAAATAACAACGAATTTTTTGTCGGCGATATTGGCTTAAAGCTACCCTACTCTACTACTGCTCGTATAGGTATTACTAAAGGCACGGATAAATTATGGCGTTATGTTGTTACAGATATCACTAATTTAATCTCTCAATATAATGTATAGCCTTAATAAGGTCATATTGATTTACGGCGAAAGGACCTCGAAAAGGTTTGTCTAATATAAATAATAACAAAAGCATTGATGATGAAGTGATACAAACTAAACCAACCGAAATCTTATGTAAATAAAGCTTGGTGCCAAGCATACAGACAAAAATTAAATTAATAGCAGTCATTATACATACAACTATCCAATATTGAATATTTAAGGAAAAATAGGACATTTTAATCCTGTTATACCTTACTGTATAAAGCTCTTTTATCTCCTCAATGATTTCCTGCTTAGTCAATAGCTGCATTTGCTTGCTTTATAAGCTTGTAGTCTCATTAATATCTTGGAGGAAACTAAGAGCTTCATGACCGATTTGCTTGCCGTCTTTCATTAATTGCCATTCACGCTGCATTACATCTTTGGTATAATTTTTAATATCTAGATAAATTGTAGGTCTCATTTCATGGGGACGCCAACCTACACTATCTGCAAGCCTCATCAACACTATAGATTCTGCTGCCACCCCTTCTTGTGCTTTATTAAAATTACCGAGTAAATAAATTAATACAAAACCGGTTGATACCGCATACATACTACCGACCACACCCGATAAAAACCCGCCAAGACTTCCAAGCTCTCCTTTTTAAAAATTATTAGGAATAATGTATTTTGTTAAATATAAACATCCCGCACAAAAACTCATCAAAACAATATTTATTATAGGTATTATTAACCATGCCCTGCTGAATATTTATGTAATATACTAGAAATAAGAGCTTGATAAGGTAATCCCTCATAAGCAGCTTTTTGTTTTATTCTCATTAAATCACTACTAGAAATATGAATATTTATTCGAGTATCTTTTTTTAAATAATTAGCTGCTGCCACTTGTGCTATATGTTCTCTTGTTCAAAATTTTTAATTCTTTGCCATTCATCATTTTCAAAAGACTCCAGCAATGCGTTTTCTTCAGCATCTAGTATTATATTTGATATATTCTCTTTATTTCTCATTACTTTTTCCTATTTTTAGATATTTCTGAGTAGCTTTGCGACGTGGAATAATAGTCTTTAAAAGAACTGTTCCATCAACTTCAATAATAAAAGGCACTAAATATATTATTTCTTCAAAACTTACCTTGCGCTCACTTATTAAGTTATAATTTTTTTCAGCAGAAAAGCTATAATTACATTTCTTTGTCATCTTATGATATAAGTATAATGTATGCTTTATGTCAACACTACACTTCCGTCTCTTCTAAGACCACTGTAGAATCAGCAAGTTTAGTAATTTTTTCAATTTTTAACCGAGCTTCTTTTAGTTTTTTCTCACAATGCTTCTTAAGTAAAATACCTCTTTCAAAGCTATTAACTGCCGTCTCTAGACTCTCTTGTCCGTTATCTATTTTTTTAACAATTTCCTCAAGCTCTTTTAAAGCTTCTTCAAAGCTAATATTTGCTTCTAAAGTTTTAGTATTAGTCATTTATTTTTATTTTTTAATGGTTATCTGTAGTAGTTGTGTCTTCAGTTGTTTGGGGTATAAGTAATTTTTTTAGCTCACTACTATCAAAAGTTTTCTTAGGAGCCAAAATACTCCCTTGCATTTTTATATTAAGATGTGCCAAACTATCTTTATCAGAACTTGTATTTGAGGTATTTAACTTAACAAGCCTTGCCGGCACGTAAAATGATAAAATACTAGATACATCCATATCAAAATTATATATATTCACTGCAAAAGAGGCAGCACCGCTACTATATTGTGTTGCAAATTTTACTTTCTTTAAAAGGGCAATACCTTTTTGTAGTTCAATATCACCGCTTATACCTCTAATATTTTCTTGTCCTGTGGTTATAGCACTATTTATATCTTTATCTAAATTTTGTACCTTATAATCAACTGTATCAATTTTTTCTATAAAAGAATCAATTGCAAAATTATTAACATCTATATTGTTTATAGCAAATTGTGATTTTGTAGTAAGGTTATATAGCTGGCTTTGAAGAGTGTTACCGTTAGTTCCTAAACTACCGCTTATACTTATTTTTCCGCCACTTACAGTAAATATTTTAGGCATAAGAGCCGAAACTTTGTTTAAATCTATTGTATTTAAAGCATATACGAAATTTATAGCATAAGGTTCTAATAAAATATTGCCGTTACCTTGAAGCTTACCACCTAATAATTCTGCTTCAATATTATTGAATTGTAATAAATTATTATTATTTGCTACATAAAATTTAACATTTTTCAATATTAAATCATTTTGTAATAATGTCGACAATGTACCGGAAACTTGTAAGGTAGCTTTATCTAAACTATAATCATTTATTAATTTATTTCTTAAATTAAGCATTCCTGCCGGTGATAATAAATCAGTAGTAAGATTACCGTCCTTAATTTCTACGGTCAAAGACGGTAATACACTCGATGCATCTAAGTTCCAGCTAGTTGATAAATAGCTGTTAGCAGTTTTAAAATCTAAATTACTAATTTTTATAGTAGCCGGTACGATTTTAGCAAGCAAATTCATTTTGTCAAATACATGATCGTTATACTTAACGCTATCTATCAGAATATCTAAATTAGCTAAATATCCTATTGTTCTAATAGGGATGAATTTACTTGGATAATCTAGAGCTTTCATATCTTTAGTTAAATTTTTTGTAAATTCGATAAGCGGCGAAATTATTGGATACGTTCTACTGCTTAAGTCAAGCGAAGATATATTAAGCGTAGCGTCTAAACGAGGTGTTTGAGCAATAAATTTACTAGAAAAATTTCCTGATAAATTTAAATTATCTGTTTTGAGTAATAAATTTTTAAAAAATAAATCTATTAAAGTGAGTTTTAAATCCGATGACAAGCTAAAAGGAATAGCTTCTTTAATAGTAATGTCGTTAAATCCTAAAATATTCAGTAACGAATTTATATCGTTGTGCTTTAAATATAGCTGTCCATCAAACATACTTCTAACGGCATTCTGTGTTACATTACCTGTAAGCCTAAATTCTCCACCTGATTTAATATTACCTGAAAATTCATTTATCTTTAAAGTACCATTTGATAAGTTAGAAGAAAAGACTATTTTTTCTAGTTCTTCATTATTACTTAAAATTATTTCGTTAATTGCCACGTCTGCTTTAAGTAATTTATCGGCAAAAATAAATCTAATATTTGAAGAAGAAGTATTAAATGTTACCTCTGCATTTGGAGAAATTAACGGACTTAAATCTATTTTAGGAAAATCTAGTTTTACATTAGTAGTAATATTATCATTTTTAGCAATGTTAACAAATCCATTACCAATAATAAAAGACGATGCTATTACTATGTCTTTTAGCTCTATTTTATCTTCATTATTTGAAATATTAAATTTAATGTTTACTGCCTCATGGTGATTAAATTTATTAAAAAGATGGTTTAAATCTGGTAATATATTACACATTACCGATGCTAAATTTTTAATCTGATATTCACCACTACCGCTAGTAAGCTTAGAATCTTTGTAAATTTGCGATAACTTAAAGCCATAATCATTATTATCAATATTAAGACTAAAATCTACTATATCGTCACGTTTATTAATTGAACCTGAAATTTTACCTATATAGTTACTTGTAGTTTTAAATATGTAATTAGACGATAAAGCATTTTCTTTTTTTAATATACAATTATTAAAATTTAAAATAGAATAATCTTGTTTATTAATAATACTTAGATTAGTAACATTTAGATTTATATTTTGTAATTTATATTTAAAGAAATTCTTTATTAACTCTTCATGATTATAAATATTTAGTACATTAGAATGTGAATAAAATTTAGCATCTAATATATCTATTTTATTAATTTTAGGATTAAATTTTATAAGCGACCACAACGAAAAATGAATTTTAATCTGCTCTAAATCTAATTTTCCTTCTTCTCTTATCGTCTCAATAACTAAATAGGACACAGGAAATTTATTCATCTTTATTTTTCCGATATTTTCTTTCGCAATTCCTAAATGACTGGTAAAATTATTAGTAACCGAATTATAGTTAACAAACGATAATGCACCAAACATTATAAATAACAATAATGAGAAACAAATTATGACGCCGGCAGCTATTTTTTTTATCATGTCTGTAAAAAAGTTTTTAATGTATTATTATATATAATTATCAAAATTTAAAGGCAAATTAATGAATTCTTTAGAAAATTTAATTTTAGTCGGTGTAATAAAATCATGTCACGGAATTAAAGGTCATGTAATGTTAAAATCTTTTACCGACCCTGCTACAAAAATACTTGAAAAAAATTTAGTAAATGAGTCAGGAGCAAATATACATATTAAGCTAATTAGCCAAAATGCCAAAGGAGAATTAATTTGTACATTTAATGATATAGCTACTCGAAATGAAGCTGAAAATTTAAAAGGTTATAAAATATTTTGCTTAAGAGCAAGTTTACCGGAACTAGAAGAAGATGAATTTTATATAGCGGATTTAACTCATTTACCGGTATTAAACCAAGATCATAAAGAAATAGGCAAAATTAAAAGTATTCTTAACTTTGGTGCCGGTGACATAATTGAAATAGAATTTTCAGATCAAACAACCAAATTATTACCTTTCAATAAAGAATTTTTTCCTATTATAACTAAAGATTATGTAATTTTAAATTATCAAAGAGAAGCTTGAATAATTTACCGTAGTTTTCAATTTCTTTATAGTACCCTACGATTCTTATTCACCTCTGTCTCGTCCCGTGGCGTGACCACGGGATCCAGTTAAAAACACTAAATTTATTAGTATTTATTGTTTTTATGGACCCTGTGGTCAAGCCACGGAGTGACACAGTGGGTTTTACTGGTCCACGCAACAATGCCTACTCGCAATGACGGAAAAACTGATCCACGCAACAACGCCTCGTGGGAATGACATAGAATATAATTATTTCAATCCTTAATTGAGTAAATTATATAAAATTGACAATTAATCCTTAAATACTATAATTAATATATGTATATAAAATAGAAGGTTAAGCTCTATGCCTAAAACTTTAAAATACTCACTTATTATATTTATAAGTATAATATTATTATTAATTGTTATTCCTTTCTTTATTCCTTTAAATAATTATAAAGGAATAGTAATAGATAAAGTTAAAGAGGCTACAAATAGAGATTTAACTATTAACGGCGACATAAAATTATCTTTACTACCGAATCCCGCAATATCACTATCAGAAATTAAATTATCATCAATAAACGGTACAAAAGAACCTCATCTAGTTTCCGTTGAAGGTGCTAAAGCGTCATTGCGACTTTTTCCTCTTTTTAGAGGAGCAATTGAAGTAGCTTCTATAGAACTGCAAAAACCGATTATAAATCTAGAAGTTTTAAGTAATGGACAAAAAAATTGGCAATTTTCTACACCTAATAATGCATCCAAAACAAATGAAATTAGCTCTGTAGAATCTACCGATACTAAAACTGAATTAGCACTTCCTATTTTGATTGGTTATTTTAAAATTATAGACGGCACAGTAATATATATAGAAAAAAACAGTGAGAAAATATTTAACGATATTAACTTAGAGACTAAAATTAAAAGCCTTAAAGGTCCTATAGATTTGACTTTAGCTTTAAAGGCTTTGGAACAGCAAATTAATATAGACGGAAATATTGAAGAAATCGGTAAAATAATTCCGTTAAGTGCCAATATTAATCTTGCCGGTGAAAAAATTAAAATCGAAGGAAAATTTGATAGCGAAAATAATTCTTTCATAGGTAACGCAAATATTAAAGGTAATACTAAAACTTTAAGTATGCCTGCTGATTTACAAAATGACTACGAGCTAACTACGGCAATTACTGCCAATAGTAAAAATATAGCTATTAAAGATGCTAGACTTAATTATCCAAATATAGAATTACTAGCAAATGCAAATTATGATATAGAGCGTAATAACCTAAAATCAAATATTATTATCAATCCCGGTAACATTATAACCGAGATTAGCTCTAATTTAGATAAGACAAATATTATGCTACAAGCTGATAGTTTAAAACCTATACTTGATGCTCTAAAACTAAAGACCGATAAATTACCGCCTATTATTAACCAAAAACTTATACTTACTTCTAATGTAATTAGTAATTCTCAAGCAATAAAATTACAAAATATTAATTTATCGGCTGCAAATAGTAATCTAACGGGAGATATTGAGCTTAAAAATTTAGCACAAGATATAACTATTTCGCACAATCTAAAAATTAATAATTTTGAGTCGTTTATGTCTCTTATGGGAGTAAGTAATTTAAGTAAGATTGGAGTATTACAGTTAAACGGGGGAATGCAAAAAATTAAAGATACTTTCCATATTAATAATAAAATATCCGCTTTTAATACTAATATATCTATTAAAGGAGATATTAATTTAGCAACTCAGAAGCCAAATTTTAATCTTAACTTATACAGTCCGTTAGTTAATTTGGATAAAATTCTTACAAGTAATAGTCCTACTCCTGCTCCAAATAAAACTAATAGTCCTTCTACTCAAAACATACCTACAGCTAAAAATAATTCTCCTTGGTCAAATAATCCTATTAATTTAGGGTTTTTAAATGAAATTGAAGGGCAATTATCCGCAAATATTGATAAATTAACTAACGACTCATTAATCATAAATAATTTAAAAGCAAAATTAAATATCACCGGCGGTACGCTGAATATTACTTCAGTTAATGCAAGCATTTACGGTGGCGAACTAAGTAGCACCGGTTATGTGAGTTCAGCCAAAGATCAAAACGCTGCAATTAAAATCGATTTAAAAAATGCCTATCTCAAAAGTTTCACTCCGCAATCGGATAAAATAAAAATAACTGATGGGCGACTAAGCTTTAAAGCCGATCTTACTTCTCGCGGTAATAGCGTTTATACATATGTTAATAATCTAAATGGACAATTTAACGTAAATAGCGATAACGGGGAAATAAGCGGATTTGATTTAAACCGAATCGCAGATGCAGTAAATAATGCTAAAAATACCGAAGGAGTATTACGACTTATTAACAGCTCCTTTAGTGGCGGATCCACATCTTTCAAAAATTTAATTGCCAGCGGAAATATAACGCAAGGCAAGCTTAATTTAAATGAATGTAGTTTAGATGCTTCACCTGCCACAACAAATGCAAGCGGTCAAATTAACTTACCACAATATATGATGGATGTTAGTGCAAGCGTTACTATTGCGGATTTACCGCCTATAGCCATTAAATTATACGGATTCATAAATAATCCGCAGCATAAATTAGACGTTCAAGCCTTTCAAACATATTTAGTTAAAAACGTATTTAATAGCGTTATTAAAGACTTAAAAAGCGGAGAGAAGAAACCTGAAAATATTATTAAAGATGCTTTGGGTCTCAGAAAGAAAAAGGATACAAATACAGAGGAACAAAGCACAACCCTCCGCAGGAAAACCAACAAGCAGATCCTGTGAAATAAGCTTCTACAAAAAGGATTGAAGAAACTGTTTTGATGTGACCGTCACAGGTGTTGTGTGACTTATTATTCCTCTCTATGTCATCATCCAGCAAAACATATAGTGTAGTAACAATGTTGAAGTTATTTTTTCCAGACTTAGTTAGCAAGCAAACTAGATGACAGTGCAAAACTCGTAAATACCCACGTTTTGATACAGTTATTCCTGTGCCAAACCTAATTGGATACACATCCTTTGTTTTCTCAGTATCTAATACCAAATTAGGTATGTTTTTAGGGAAATCTTGAATTGCTTTAGTAATTTTTGCTGCTTCTTCATCATAATTTGCCTTTTTTTCAACAAAATAATAAGGTCTTCATATAATGATTTTTTATTTGGATTTAACCCTATAGCTCGTTTGATAGAAGCGAGTGTTTCCTCCGGATTTATTTTATGTAATTTATTAAAAAACTCTTCGTGAGAGTATGCTTTACTTGGATCTAGTTCAATAACTTTCTTTAATGACTTAATCGCATTATCTTGTTGTTTTTCCATTAAAATAGAACTTAAACTATGAAAAACTTCAGCTTCTCTATTGTTATATTTTTCAGTTTTATCATAAGTTTTAATAAAATTTGAAAGTTCTTCAGGATCAGTTTCAACGAATTTTCATAGATTGTCTTTTTCTTCTTGATATTGTGATATCTGTTATGAAGATCGAGATATTTTTTCACTACTTTCTTTAGCAATTTCAGGAGTTTTAAACTTCCAATAAGGCAAAACTTCATTTTTATATGGTTGACAAATGCATACTCCTTGCTCACCTTTACCTACTCTATAGCTTTCTGGGCATTTACGATACTCAATATCATTTTTCCATTTATAACTTTTATTATCAAAATTTAGATAACTTGGTTTTTCCATGACTTATACTTATGATATATTTGTAATTAATAATTTATAACTACAATTTCAATGTAAGTAAATAAATCTGAAGTTTGTAAAGCTAAGTAAGTATTTTAAATAAACTTTAATTTAAAATCGTATGATTAAGAAAATAGTACAAAATACGAAAACTTTATATAGCAAATTTACCGACTAAAATTTCCAATCAAACAGATTCTAAATATTGGACATATGATATAGGTTGTTCTACCGATGTAAGTTTGCATTGGAAACACACTAATTGGTTAAAGATATTTAATTTCTTTAAAGAAGATCCACGTGCTAAAGCAACTTTTGCTACTAAATATGTCAATCCTAAATTACTTAATTTTAATCCTGAAAACAAAATAAGGATTAGATTTAGTTTGATGCCGGCAAGAATGAGTGAGATATTAGAGCCAAAAACGAGTCCAATTATCGAGAGAATAAAAGCGGTGAATATTTTTATTGAAGCAGGTTACGAAGTTCATCTAAACTTTGCTCCTATTATTGCTTATGAAGGCTGGTTTACCGAACATGCAAAGTTATTTGCATGAAAATAAACTTATGATATGTTTCTTCACGTTGGGTTTCAATTTTATCTTCCATAAAAGTAACCCAACACTATTATCTCTCAGCTAATATAATAGTGGATATAGTGTTAGTTGAGTACAAAAGTAAAAATATAAAAAACAAGTAAAATATCGAATAGGCAAAAAATCGTTTAGCTTGTTTGTTATCAGGGGTGTCATAGAATAAAGAACCGGCATAATATAGAAATACTACCCCAAGAATACCAGAAATTATTAAATATATAAAATTATTCATTCCAATAAAAAAAGGCATTAGCGAAACAATAAATAAAAGAATACTGTAAATTAGAATTTGTTTTTTAGTATATAAAGTCCCTTTTACTGCAGGCATCATCGGTACTTTACAGTTTTTATAGTCATCGTTACAGAATAAAGCAAGAGCCCATGAATGCGGCGGCGTCCAAATAAAAATAATCAAAAATAATATAATCGACTCTAGAGATATAGTATTGCTTACCGCTGCATAACCTATCACAGGAGGTAATGCTCCCGATACTCCGCCAATAACGATATTTTGTATAGAACGACGCTTGAACCAAATAGTATAAATACAGATATAATAAAAAATAGTGAATAGCAGTAAAAAGGATGCAAGTAGATTAACACATAAAGCCATAAAAAATACTGCAAAAAATCCCGTTATCAAACCAAAAGATAAAGCTTCATCAGATTCTATAACTCCTCTTACTATCGGTCTTTTTTGGGTACGTTTCATTAAGCTATCGATGTCTCTATCGTACCACATATTAATTGCCCCTGCACTACCTGCCCCAAGAGCTATGCAAACAACTGCAATACCAGCAATAAACGGATGCACGGAATAAGGAGCAAGCCACATACCTACAAAACCCGTAAAAATCACAAGCAACATTACACGCGGTTTCATAAGTAAAATATAGTCTTTAACAGTACTTTGTGAATGATTGATTTTACCTAAATTGATTGGTCTTACTAAAGAACTCATATGAAATATTTTTTAATTAAATATAAAAAGTTTTAGGTTAAAAATCAATGATTGACTTTGATGCAAGAAATGTATATATTTTTTTGTAATTCAAATAATAAGTTAAGGATATTATCAGTGACAAAAATTGTTCTTTCTAAATATAAAGCTAGTAGAAGACTTGGAGTAAGTCTATGGGGTGATAGCAAGGATGCTTTCAATACACGAAATTATCGTCCCGGGCAACATGGACAGAATACCATGATTAAAACTTCAGATTATGGTTTACATTTAAAAGCTAAGCAAAGATTGAAATGCCACTACGGTCGTGTCACTGAAAAACAATTTAGAAATATTTTTGCACTTGCTCAAAAAATGAAAGGTAATACCGGTGAAAACTTCATTGGGTTACTTGAAAGTAGACTTGATACGGTAGTTTATAGAATGAATATAGCTCCAACTATTTTTGCTGCAAGACAGTTAGTTTCACACGGACATATTAAATTAAACGGTAAGAAAGCCGATATCGCAAGCATACGACTAAAGGCAGGCGATGTTATAGAAGTTAAAGAATCCGTAAAACAAATACCGCTTATCCAAGAATCCGTTTCAAAACAAGGTCAAACAACACCGGGGTATTTATCATTTGATGTACCTTCATTAACCGGTAAATATTTAAGAGTTCCTGCTCTTTCTGATGTCCCATATCCTTTTGAAGCAGAAGTGCATTTAGTAATCGAGTTATATTCTCGTTAATAATTACAAAAAGGCAGGTTTTATTTATCTGCCTTTTTACTTTCTTCCCTACACCTACATTTTTTCTTTATACTATAATACAACTTATCACCTAATTCGGCAGCGTTTATTAAAGGTAGATTAGTTAAGAATTTAACGTCTGAGCTAAGAAAAAACTGTAATTTTTGACGAAGCAAGGAAGTATAAAAATGCTAATCTTTAGCATTTTTTTATTATTTTTATGGAGCGCCACGCTACTTTCAATCGCTCGAAAGGTATTGCTGCGTGGATCAGTTTTTCAGTTGTCATCCCGCGACTTGACTGCGGGATCCAGTTAAAAATACTAACATTATTAGTATTTTTAGTTGTTTTTGGATACCGTGGTCAAACCACGATATGACACCGAGTGCCTTTTTCGATACACACAACAACGCCCGCTCACAATAACGATATCTATTTTTAATAAATAATGTTTCTACTTGCGTATTATTTTTAAGAACATATAATGCTGCTTCTACCTTTTCCAAGAAGTTAGCATATGGAACACATTTAATAATTAGCGGTAAACTGGTTTTATTGTAAATAGGACAACAGGAAGCAGTCTTTTTGTTGCGGCAACTCTTGCTGATGAAATCTTAATAACCGAAGGGTATTTTCAGAAACATTATCTTACTTCTGCTACATTTAAAGGAAGTTTAATCTACCCTATTACTACAAATCTCATCACAACTTTTCCTAATTATTCAGTACCAATTTATTTAACTTCTACAGCTGCAATAGTAGGCTTAGCATATTATGGGACTGATTTCTTAAATTATCAGGAAAATTTAAAAGAAATTCAGACACACTTAACTCCTAATATTAGGGTAATTGATCCTAATATACTTTCTAACAATTTTAAAAATGATTCAAAAAATGAAATTAAAGATGTAACCCAAGGGTTTTAGATTTAATTGAAGCATACATAAATAGTAGTTTTATTAACTATACCGGAAATGATGGCAATAACATTAATTGCATTAACCTTACTCATACAAGACCCTAATGCTGCTATAGGACCTCTTGTTTCTCAAGGAGCAAGAATCAGTATTTTATGGTGTGGAAAAAATATAATAAGCACACTATTCCAATCATATAAAGCTTCTTTAACACAAAATACTCAAGATTTAATCGAACAAAAAGCTTTAGAACTGTTACTAAATGAGGAATATAAAAGTAAAATCTTAGGATTAAAGGATATAGAAGCTATTACTAATAATTTATTTAATGATCTTAATAATACTTTCACTATTGGAATTTTACAATTAGGGAATTTAACCACTCAAAAAATTATACAGCTTATTGCATTGCAAGATATAATGAATTTAGTTCCAGGAGCTATTATATTTAATGCGTTTGAAAATATTAAGCAAGGATTTTTATCAACTGGATATTTCTTACAGGCAAGAAGCAGAGAAAATTAACAAAAATAAAGCTTCTATAGTAAGAAATATATCCTCTAATATTTCAAATATCTTGTTAACTGATTCTGCTCAATTTATACAAAATCAATATGCCAAGCAACTTAAAGCTAAAAAAGAAATATCAAAGAAAATGTTGTTTTTAGATAGCACAAAAAATACTATAACTACTATACTAGATATCTCCAATAAATTCATAAAATCACTTTTTTATAAAGTAAAAAATGGAGAGATTACGCCTGAGCAAGCTCTACTACTTAATCCTTAGCTTGAAACCTTAAAATCATTCTTAACAAGTTCCTCATTAAAAATAATCTTTAGTGGAGCAGTTATATCACAAGCAAGAATTACAAAATTAATAGAGGCAATTTCTTCTGAGAATAAAAAAGGAATAACATGGTCTACTAATGATACAAACGCTGAACTTGTAATTTCTGATTATAACCTAATTATAGAAGAAAAAACTATTTTGAGTTTTGAAAAATTAGTATTCAAACTAGGAGCACATGATCTTCTTTCAGCTTCCTCAGGAAAAGGCAACACTACTTTTTTAAAGAGTTTAGTCAATTGTATTGCTGATCCATACATAGCGTTGGTGAAATTTCCATACCTACCCATTATCAAAATCCAAAAATAATATTTATTGATCAGAATAGTTACATACCGGTTTAATCTACTTTATTTGAAATAATAACCTCCGGCTTTGATCAATCAATCATTAAAAGTAATAAGCAATTATTAGAAGAAAAAATTAACACACTATTTATAAAATAAGATCTAGGTACATTAATTACGCACTTAAGTGATAAAAATTATGATGTAATAAATGCACCAAGTGGCAGTCAAAAGAAAAAAATTGGAATCATTAAAGCTATAATTTCAAACCCTAAAATATTAATTTTAGATGAGATATTTACTAATCTTGATAAAATATCTATAGAAAATGCACAACAAGCTTTAAAAGAATTTTTACCGGAAACTTTAATGCTTGTAGTGCATCATGACGGTAAATCTCATGACTATAATAATTTTTATGATCAGTATATAAATCTTGAAGATTTGTATGCTGAAATAAAATTATTAGGAGAATAGCTATTCTATTCAACCCTATATACTGGCACTACTTTTCATTTATCATGAGTATATACTAAATCTAGATGTTCAATTATGGGAGTTTTTTTAAGATTTCTTTATAGACTTCAAGGTTTTTTCTTAGCATCAGATCAAGGGAGAAATTATTAATTACCGTATGTCTTGCCGCTTCTTGGATTTTCTTAGCAGAATCAGTACCTAAAATCGAGAAACAATAATCGATTTTCTGTGCTAACGCTTCGGCATTATTTGGTTCTACGTGGAAACCGGTTATATTATTATTTATTGTCTCTACTGCCCCACCGATATTAGTTGCAATAACAAGCTTCTCCATCGCCTGCCCTTCTATAATAGTACGCCCGAAAGCTTCAGGCTCGATTGAGGCAGAAATGATAATATCGGAAATCCCATATAGGTTTATTATATCCGAATCATTACCGAAAATTTGAATTTTATTTTGAAGTTTTAGATTAGCTATAAGTTCTTTTACTCTATTAGTAAAATTGGGATGTCTAGATATATCACCGACCATTAAACAATAAAAGTCTCTATGTTTTAATTTACTTAATGCTTCTACTAGAACAAGATGTCCTTTCCAGCTTGTCATTCTAGAAGGCATTAATATTATCGGCACGTTACTCGGTACATCATATTTATCACAACATTTTTCAAGTTTTTCCGGCGTTAAATTTGCGGGATCGAAATAATCACAATTCACTCCACGCTCAATTACTACTATTTTATCTTCATCAATTTTATAGTTTTCGAGCAAGTGTTGTTTTACAAAATTAGACACGGCAACAACTTTCTTGCCTTTTAGCATTATGCTATTATAATATTTTTTAAAACTATTCGGAATACTATAAACCCCATGAAAGGTAGTCAAAAATTTAGCATTTGTCCATTTTGTTGCTAGATATGAACTCCATGCCGGTGCTCTTGATCTTGTATGAACTATATCAACATTATATTTTTTGATTATTTCTGCTATCAATTTTGCATTATTCAGAATTACAACAGGATTTTTACTGTTACTATTCATTTTAATATGCAATATATCTTCCTTATCTAACTCTTTAACTAGAGTACCTCCTGCTGAAATTATGATAGGAGTATGACCGAGAATCTTAAGATATTTTGCAACTTCTATAGTACCTCTTTCAACCCCTCCCGAAACTAGAGCAGGAACTACTTGCAAAATAGTATATTTATTGTATCGTTTACTTGACTTTAATGAAGGCATTAAATCTCAATCTATTAAAATAATTATTTAAAATGCACAAGCTTTATAATAAAACACAAGACAAATTTATTGTCTATGATAATTATAGAATAATTAATACAAATATTCCATCTGTAATTTTTTTACACGGCTTGATGTCTAGTATGCAATCAACTAAGGCTATCTATTTAATAGATTATTGTAAAAAAAACAATTATAATTTTATTGTGTTTGATAATTTCGGCCATGGAAACGCATCGGGACAATTTAAGGATCAAACAATTAGTGATTGGTTAGCAGGAGTATCACTAATTTTAGACAAATTAATTAATACGGAGGCGATATTAGTAGGTTCAAGCATGGGAGGATGGCTAGCACTTCTTGCGGCTTTAAGATTTCCTGATAAAATAAAGGGGCTTGTGTGTATAACCCCTGCTCCAGATTTTACTAAAAATATTTGGCAAAATATATCGCTAAATGATCAAAATAAGATGCAAAAAGAGGGAATACTAGAAGTAAGCAGTAAAAATTGTGAGCATAAATATCCTATAAGCTATAAACTGATAGAAGATGCAAAAAAACATTTATTATTGACAAAGAAACAGATTGATATAAATATACCGGTACATCTAATTCATGGGATATTAGATGAAGACGTGCCTTATAATGTTTCAGTAAAATTATTAGAAAAAATAACGAGCAAACAAATAGTAATGAAGCTAATTAAAGACGGTCACCATAATTTATCTAGAGAAGAAGATTTAAAGGTAATGACAAATTCCTTAGAAGAAGTAATTAGACTCTTAAGTAATATTAAATAAACAATAAATATGTATAGCAAAATAAATAAAGTTCATGATTTTAAAGAAGTTATAGAAGCGGTAAAACAAGCCGATAATACTAGCTTGGTGCTTTTTGATGTAGATGAAGTAATTGTAATGGATAGTGATGAATCTAGGTTAACACATGATTATAGAAAAGAATTAATGAAGAACATTGAAAAAAGACTTACTAGAAAAGAATGTGAATTATTACTTAGTATTGTTCTTAAAGATAGGAAAGCTAGATTTGTTAACCCAGATATCTTAACGATATTTGCTCTACTTACAGAAAAAAATGTACCGGCAATGGGTCTTACTAAACTTCCTACCGGTAAATTCGGCGTAATTGAAGATATGATCGAATGGAGAATTCGTGAACTCACTGAATTAAAGGTAAATTTTCAAGAATTTTCATCTTTAGAAGATGAGATAATAATAGAAGATTTTAATGCCGGCTACGGTAAACCTACATTAAAAGACGGAATAATTTACACTGCGGAATATGATAAAGGAAGCATGCTTGAGTATGTATTACGAAAAACAAATTATTATCCACAATCAATAATATATATCGATGATATAGAAGAAAATTTATTATCATTACAAGAAATTTGTAAGAAACTAAAAATTAACTATCAAGGATTTGAGTTTACCGGTTCTGCTATCATTCCTGAACCTGTTCTTGATGCACAATTAGAAAAAATTAGATTTGAAATTCTAGAAAAAGAATATAAATGGTTAACGGATGAGGAACTTAAAAAGTATACTTTGTCATCTAGTAGCTTGTCCACAGTATCCAGCTAAAAATGTCACAACAACCTACACTTTTAGTTGCTTTTCCTAGATGCCGTGGACAAACTACTAGATGACACCTATTTACCTTAGAGTATAATATGATGTCTGCAAAATTTATTGTTCTTTTTACCTTACTTATCTCGCTTTCTACTATGGCAAGTAAAAAGGAAGAAGAAAAAATTACAGGAGTAAAAGCAACCAAAGTACAAATTGCCGAGCTTTACGACATATTTAATATTGTAGGGCAATGCCAGAATGATAATAGTCGTGATTATTATGCTAATGCCACCGGAGTAGTTGAACAAGTCTCAGCACATCAAGGAGAAATAGTAAAAAAAGGGGATATATTGCTAGTTATAGATAAAAACATAGCAGAAACCACTAAATCTAGAGCAGCAGCGTTATTAAATACAAAACAAGAAGATTATAATAGAAAAGAAGCTTTATTCGCTAAAAAATTTGTAAGCAACGAGGAATATAAAAGGTCAAAAAGCAAACTTGAAGATGCAAAATTTAATTATTCCAAAGCTCTAAAAACATATAATGATATGATAATTACTGCACCCTACTCCGGTAAAATAGGCGTAATTAAGTCTATGGTCGGCGATGAAGTAAAAATAGGTGACTATCTTTTTAGCATTACCGGAACAGAAAACTCACAAAGTATTTTTATTGAATTGCCGGAGTCTTTAAGCGGAAAAGTTGGAGTCGATACTGAAGTTTTAATTGCAGGAAAAATTAAAAGTACAATCGGGGCAGTATCGCATTACTTATCAGATAATGGTACTTTAACAGCTAAAATTATTTTACCTATGGGTACAAAAATCCTGCATAATAGCTTTGTAGATGTTACGCTTATAATTAACCCTCATAAAAACCTAACCGTTCCTGAAAGTTGTATTCAACGAAATAATCAAGGTAATTTTATTTATAAAATAGACGGTTATACGATAAAACAATTATATGTAAAAATCGGTACACGTACAGAAGGTCTAATTGAAATTATCTCTGACGATATTAAAGCAGGTGACTTAGTCGTTACCGAAGGTATAACTAAAATTGGTGACGGCTCAAAAGTTGAGATACTTGAGGAATAGTTATTTATATATGCTTTTTAAGCCATCTCTGTATTCTAGAGAATGTTATACGTATTCCTTCTTGCCTTATAGAAGTAATAGTTAATAAAATCAAAATTTTTGTCACAAAGCAATAGGTTCGTATTTTTTGAATTACATAGTTATTTTTGAAAAAAGAAATATTACTTTTTTTATAGTCTTCATTTTTATTTTCTAGTAATCTTAATTGTGTAACAGCTGCTAATAACAAATTAATAGTAAACGGACTAAATTTACTTAAATAAGAATCATTAAGAACATAAGAAGTAATATTTATTAAACCTACTGAATATTTATTTGGGTCCATAAACGTATTAGTACCACCGCTAATTCGTACTTTAGACAATTCTTTGTCTATACCGCCTATTGAGTTTTTACTAGCAATAGATATCCATAAACAACAATCTTCACCGCTTCTTATATTTTCAGGAAATAAATTTCCTTGGAATAATGTCAAAGTTCCCATAACTGTCGGCATTGCTATTGGACAAGTTTGTATGACTTGAGGAAAAACATTGCCACTAAAAAGCCCGGAATGAACAGATTCTATATATTTTCCTTTTTCATTTATTTTTTGATATGAAGTATGAGAAAATATAAAATTATTTTCTTCCATAAACTTTAATTGGATTTCTATTTTATCCTTATAAAATAAATCGTCCGAATCAAGGAAAGCAATATATTTTCCTATAGCATTTTTAATACCTAAGTTACGTGCAGCAGCAGGTCCTGCATTTTTTTTATGAAAATATTTTATTCTTTTATCTTTTTTGCATATTGAAGTTAATTCTGATATATCATCAGTCGACCCATCATCTATTATAAGTATCTCAAAATTTTTGTGTGTTTGAATAAGTACACTTTCTATAGCTTCAATTGCCCAATTTATTCTATTATATACCGGTATAATAACACTAATTTTAGTATCATTTAGTACTTGTTTAGCCATAGTATTTGCTAAATCACAGGCTTTTTTATACGGAGTATTATTGGATAAAAAAGTAGCTGTACGAGTTAAAAATAAATAAGGAGAACCTTCCATTTTGATCATTTCTTCTTCTGTTAACTCGTGAAGAAACGATGACCATAATACATTACATTCTTCGTTATGATTTGATATTTTTTTACTACCTTGCTCTGAATGAAAACGAGATTTAATTAGGATAGATTCGTCAAAATGAATAGGGGCAACACGGAAAATTTTAAACCATAAATCATAATCTTGCGTTGTCGGTAAAGCCTCATTAAATGTACCGACTTCATGAAAATATTTAGCAGGAATCAATAACGAACAACCATGTATTAATCCTCGTAATAAAGGTAATAAAGAAATATTAAGTTTATTTATAGGTAGCACACTATCCGGTTGAATATAACGTAGAGAGTTGCCTTTTTCATCGATTAATTCATAACCACCGTAAATGATAGTATCTTTATTATCTAATTTATTTAATATGTCAACTTGATGCTCGATTTTATTAGGATAATATATATCATCATGGCTAAGCCACGAAAAATATTCCCCTTGCATGTTTTTTATACCGTAATTTAAGGCCGAACCGCAACCTCCGTTTTCTTTATGAAAATAGCGTATTTTATCACCATATGATAATGCTACACGTTCTGTCTCTCCATTATCTTTTGAACCATCATTAACAACAATAATTTCAATATTTTTGTAAGTTTGTGCTAAAGCACTATTTATAGCTTCTTTCATATAATTAGCCCCATTATAGACAGGTATAATAATGGAAACTAAAGTATGATAAATATTTAGAGGTTTATCTTTTCTAGTTGTCATAACTTTTAAAAAAAATTTATAAAATGTTAGTTTTATTGTTTAAATTTTCTATAGAGCTTTAGAAAAATAGATTTTTCTTCTTCACTAATAATTAGTTTATTTTTAAGAATTTTTATTTCTTCTAAAGCATTATTTAGCTTTGTTACAGTATTATTTAATTTAGTTTTTCTCTTCGCTATTTTTAAATGCATCTCTAGTTTGCAGCAATTGTTTTAATATATCTTGGGATTGCAAACCTAGCTTTTCTAAAAATTCTAGAGTCCAAGCTGATATTGGATAGTTAAATAATTGTTTTATAGGCTTTAAATCTGAGTTACTAGATATACAGATTATAGAATTAGGAGGATTTTTTTAGAATGCGTGTCATTAGTTACACCATCTACTCCTTCATAGAAAAATTCTTTGTTCGGATATGATTCAAAGTCTTTTTCAGTAATTCAATTAACTAAATGATGTATATTCCCTTCCGGTTCATTAAAAGGTACATTTACTATTAATCGTTTTTTATATTTAAGATTAAGTGCTAGATTTAACCCATCTTCAATATGCTCAAGTGCATGTCGTGATACAATATAATCATATTCTTCTGCCTTTTTAATAAAACTAACTAAATCAGATTTAATATATTGTATATTAGATACTCCATAATTTTGTTCAGCATAAATTATAGATTCTTTACTGATATCTATTGCTGTAATTTCTACTCCTAATATATCGCTAAGCATGAAAGTTCCGTGTCCCGTTCCACAACCTATATCTAAAATTTTTATTTTTTGATTTAGCATTAATGGGCTATTTAAGTATATCGGCTTCTATAATTTTTTTAAAAATCTTATAGCTACTTTTATGACGCATTACCTCTAAAACATCATAAGTTTCCCCAGGAATTAATCTTTCTCCATCATTATAAATTTCTTCTAACATAAATTATTTAAACTATTATAATTTTAATAAATATTCGGCGATAAATGCAGCAGGGTTTTCTACAGGATCAAGCATCTTTTTAAATTGATTTCTGCCACTACTATTTTCATGATAAGGTAAATAAATAATGATTTTGCTTAATAAATTCTATATAGTTAATAATAACTTGCGGCTCATAAGCAAAATACATATATTTTTTTAATTCTTTAGATAGAGCATTGCTATTAAATTCATTATTCCAACCATTACTTAAGTAAATTATAGGCTTATCGGCAACTACTACTTCAGCAAGAGATGAAGTACCATCACTTATTACAATATCTGACACCATTATATCATCCAGTAACGACCTGAATGCATGTGCAGAAACAGTAACATTCTTTAAAGAGTTAAATCTACTTAATATATTATCCATATCACTTTGGCTTAAGTAATTTTTACCGAC
The DNA here is from genome assembly GCF_036857515.1 of Candidatus Rickettsia tasmaniensis. Taxonomy (NCBI): domain Bacteria; kingdom Pseudomonadati; phylum Pseudomonadota; class Alphaproteobacteria; order Rickettsiales; family Rickettsiaceae; genus Rickettsia; species Candidatus Rickettsia tasmaniensis. The sequence continues at coordinate 73,497 of NZ_JAQCNX010000014.1, forward strand.
CGCATAGGTAAATAGTGTAACATGCGGTCTTATAATAAAATGAATATTAGGATGTTGTAATGCATAATTATAGAAAAAATAGTGATAATTTAAGAAAGTAGAACCTCCTTCATATAAATCTCTATTTTTAAATGATAATTCCCATCTAGGAAGCCATAAAATGGTTTCCGAGTTTGGTTTTTCTTTAATATTATAATTTCTTACTTCATAGTATGGTTGATAACCTGAAACAATAACTCTATCCTTAGGAAATTTATAATTACTAATAAAGATATCCTTTGTACTTTCTGAATCAACAAATACCGTCTCTATGCAACTTGATAACTTATCATCATCAATATTTTTTTGATGAAAGATACGCGGACCATAGACTATATACATAATTTTTGTTTTAGTTCCTCTAAAGCTCTTATACAAATTAGCAGCCGTAAAAGGTTCTGATATATAGCCTTGAAAATTTTCGTAAGGGTTTTGCGTAAAGATAAAATCCGACTGATAATTTTTTAGTTCAGAAATTTCACATTTTGTATTAACATTTGAATAAGAAGCATACTTACCGCATGGATATATCGCATCTTGTGTATCAAATTTACTAATAAACCCGGTATCTATTCCTCCTTGAATATTGGGATGAGGATGAGGTACTATTACAATTTTGACATCATGACCTATTTTTTTCATCTCATTATACATTGCGTATACGCCTTTGCCGCCGAATGTCTCTGTACTAACAGGGAAAACTATTTTTTTATAAGAATTTTCTTTGGAATAGCAAAAAGAAGATATAAGAGTTATTAGTAAAAAAACACTTAAAAATAAAGTGTTAAGTTTTATTAACTTAAAGAATTTCATGTTTTTGATATGATAATAATGAATAGGATTACTTTTTAAACCATACTGTACGGTTAACATAATCCACATAACTTAAAACTATACGTAATATTTTCTTTGATACAAGTCCTGCTTCTGCATAATCCGGCACGATATCTTGCAAGCGTTTATTATTCTCGTGTTCTTCCGTAATAGCTTTCACCGATTGTAGTACCCGTTCAGCTTTAAAACCCGACATAATAAGCGTTCCGGCGTCCATACCTTCAGGACGTTCATGTGCTTCTCGAATATTTAAAGCAGGTAAATTAAGTATAGACGCCTCTTCAGTGATAGTACCGCTATCGGATAAAATACAAAATGCATTCATCTGAAGTTTGACGTAGTCCGTAAACCCGAAGGCCGGCAAAAATCTTATTTTATCGCCAAGTTCTTTAAACCCCTCTAAATCCTCAAGCCTTTTTTTAGTCCTTGGGTGTGTTGAGAAGATTACAGGAAAATTATACTCTTTAATAAGCGTTTGTAAACTACTTAATAATTCTTTCAGATTATTTTTGACATCAACATTTTCCTCACGATGTGAGCTAATTAAGAAATATTGCTTTGTGGTAAGTGACAATTTATCTAAAATATCAGACTCAAATATTTTAGGCATAAAGCGATCAAGGACCTCAGGCATATGCGAACCTGATTTAAAAATAAGCTCAGGCGGTAAACCTTCGAAAATTAAATAACGTCTTGCATGCTCGGTTAACGTAATGTTAACGTCACTAATATGATCAATGATTTTACGGTTTATTTCTTCAGGTACACGCTGATCAAAACAACGATTTCCCGCTTCCATATGAAAAATCGGAATTTTACGGCGTTTAGCGGCAATTGCCGATAAACATGAATTAGTATCACCGTAAAATAAAACGGCGTCGGGCTTTTCTTTCTCAAGTACTTCATCAACTTTTTCGATAATAAGCCCGATAGATTTTGCCGTATTATCTGCTGCTACTTCTAAGAAATAATCGGGTTTTCTAATTCCCATATCATCAAAAAAAACCTGATGTAATTCATATGCATAATTTTGACCGGTGTGAACTAGGATGTGATTAGTATATTTATCAAACTCGGAAATCACGCAGCATAGTTTAATAAGTTCAGGACGAGTACCGACAATTGTCATTACCTTAAGCATTTTTTAGCTCCTCTTGTACGTAATCAAGAGTCAGTAATAACTCTTTTACTTCTTCTAAATTTAAACGTTTTGTATTATGGGAAGTGTAATCCTCTAAAAGAGCTACTTTCTTTTCACCTTCAACAAAATATTTTGAATAATTAAGATCGCGCCCGTCCATAGGGATACGGTAATAATCCCTTAAATCATCAGCTTTTGCCATTTCTTCTGATGATACTAACGATTCGTAATGTTTTTCACCGTGACGTGTACCGATAAAACGTATTTCATTTTTGCTATCGAATATATCTTGTAACGCTTTTGCGAGTACTTCAATTGTGCTTGCCGGAGATTTTTGTACGAAAATATCACCCTGATTACCATGCTCAAACGCATATAACACTAAATCCACCGAATCTACAAGCGACATTAAAAAACGTGTCATTGACGGTTCTGTAATGGTTAATTCCTTACCTTGTTTTATTTGATTGATAAAAAGAGGAATGACCGAACCTCTAGAAGCCATAACGTTACCGTATCTAGTGACGCAAAGCACAGTCTCACCTGGAGAACGCATACGTGCTTTTGCTATTGCTAACTTTTCCATTAATGCTTTAGATAATCCCATTGCATTAATTGGATATACAGCCTTATCGGTACTCAGTACAATAACTTTTGTAACTTTGTTATTAATAGCAGCACTTAAAACATTTTCAGCACCTAAGACGTTAGTATTTATTGCTTCCATAGGATAAAATTCACAAGTCGGAACCTGCTTTAAAGCAGCGGCATGGAATACATAATCTACACCGTGCATTGCCTCATCAATACTTTTATAATTGCGTACGTCCCCGATATAGAATTTAAGTTTCGGATTATTTAAAGCAATACGCATATCCTCTTGCTTTTTTTCATCTCTACTGTAAATACGAATTTCCTTAATATCGTTAATAATATCGGATTTAAGAAAACGAGAAAGCACCGCATTACCAAACGAACCGGTGCCTCCTGTAATCATTAAAGTTGTATCTACAAACATTATATATAAATACCTATTTTGTTATTATTCATTCTGTCAATCGAGAAACACCCTAAGATAGTCATCCTGTGGCTTGTCCACAGGGTCCAGTTATAAAAAATACAAACATAAAAAGCTCGATTTATCTCACTTTATGCTGGATTCCGTGTACAAGCCTATATTCGCAATGACAATTTACTTAAACTCACACATACGCTTTACAAGCTCACGCCATTCAGGAGACGTATATCCCGTTACCTCATTAAAACGAGTGCTATCTAGTGAGCGATCTATTACAAGCTCATCTGACGAAATAATATCGATTTTTTTATTATATATTTCTGCTACTAATTTTAACAATTCTAACTTATTAATCGGTTTTGAGGCAACATGATAAAGCCCATGCAACTCTTTATTAGGTAATACAAAATCCCTTATTATTCTTGCAAGCTCTACTGTCGGGAATCCTGAATAAATAGCTTTCTCAAACCCTTTCACTGAACCTTCTGCACTTAAAAACCAATTGATTAAGCTTCTATTGCCTGCTAGCTCATGACCTATAATGGAAGTACGCAATGTGATAGCATGCGGATAATCTACCTCACCAAGAAATTTTGAACGACCGTAAAGGTCATAACAGTCAGAAAAATCGCTTTCCTTATAATTACCTTTTTTTCCTGAAAACACACAATCAGTACTAATATGGATTAACCTTGAATTGGCTAGTTTACATAAATTAGCTAGCCTATGAGGCAGCAAACTATTTATCGGTAATGCTTTTAACGGATCATTAGCATCTGCCAATTGTTTTACAAGCCCTATACAATTTATTACTATATCGGGTTTTGTTTGATTAAATACCTCAACTAACTCATCATGGTTCTCAACATCTACATTTGTAATTAATTTATCGGATAAATCCTTAGAAAAGTAAGAACGAGCTGAATTATTTCGGGCTGTCGCAAAAATGTCAAATTTTTTATCACTACTTAAAAACCTGAATATGCTATTACCTAGCATACCGGTAACACCTAAAATTAATATTTTCATAATATATTTTATTTATTTTTACCGAATCGGTTCTATCATAAATAATATATCTTTACAATAGTGTTTTGAGTGCGTAACAATATTGAGTTATAAATAATTAACTTGCCATAGAAAAGGTTCTTATTCTATCTTCTGTAATTTTCCAACCTTCATCTTCTGCAAGCTCTAAATCACATTGGTCTTGCATATTCCTCCACCAACGAGGATTAATATTGAAATACTTACCCAAACTAAGGGCTATATCAGCGGCAATTGAACGATGATGCTTAATTATATTATTGATCCTAGTAACGGGTACATCAATATCACGAGCAAGTTTGCTTTGACTCATCCCCATAGGTTCCATAAATTCTGCTAGTAAAATTTGTCCCAGTGAAATAGGAGGTAATTTATTCTTGGCTTTGTTGCATGGACCGTTTTATGTCATTCCCGCGTAGGCGGGAATCCAGTAAAACCTATAAAAACAAGTTTTTATAGGTTTATTTTGTCAAATATGCAACTTCTATATCAATATTGAAGTTATTGTACTGGATCCCCGCTTTCGCGGGGATGACATTGAGTAGATTTTTCGATCCATGCAACAACTCCTCAATTCTTCCCTAATTAAATATTTTTTATAGAATCAAGCACAGTTTCAAGAATCATACTAGCAGCTACTGCATCATCGTTATTATTACGGTCTTTTCTTTTCACTCCAAACGATTTAAGGAAATTATTTGCAGCTTTGGTAGTTAATCTTTCATCTTGTAAATATATAGGCAAGTTTATAGATTTTGCTAGCTCTTCAGCAAATTTCATCACTATATTTGTTTGCTCCGTTACTGCTCCGCTCATATCAATCGGTAGACCTATTATAACACCGCAAACTTTATATTTCTCGATGATATTAAGCAAGGGAGTAATAACAATTTTTTTATTTATCTCGGTTATAGTATTTAAGGGCATAGCAATACTACGTTCTTGATTAGATAATGCGATTCCTAATTTTTTACTTCCGTAATCAATAGCGATAAGCGGAGCATTTGGTATTAAAAGCCGATAAAATTCTTGAAGATTTTTTATGATCATGATAGTTATAAAAATTACTTTATTAATTATTATTTATGCTAAAAACTATTCAGAAACATTTAGATACGAAATTAATTAAATTATCGGCGATTTTAGCCTTTATTTATTGTTTATTATTTAATACCGTAATATTGATTTATAAATTTGATTATTATAAAGCAACAATCTTTAGAGGGATATTAGAGTTATCAAAAGATTTTTGCTATATTTATATATTTTCTTTTATAGCATTTTTCGGTCTTAGCGTACATAGATTAGTGTTAAAAATCGGCGTGGGGTTTTTATTTATAACATCCGCTATTGCTAGTTATTACATTTATTTCTTCAAAATCAATCCTACTAAACAAGTAATAGGTAGTTTTTTCTCAACGGATTTAAACGAAGTTTATGAATTAACCAGCATTAAGTTAATAATATGGATAATTTTTTGCCTTTTTACCTGTTTTTATACTCTCAAATCTTTTGCCGCCGAAAATTCTAAATCATTCGTAATAAAACTATTATCTGCCGCTTGCTTACTTATTTTTGTATATAATATTATTACTCCTTCATTTAAGATACTAAAAAATTATTTTCCCATTCAGTATTTACATAATAGCTACCTTAATTTTGCCGGAAATTTCGGTGATAAAAATTATGCATGTATAGATATTAGCAAACAATATAACTTTATAGATAAGTCAGATAAAGATATTATCGGTGTTTTAGTTATAGGAGAATCAGCAAGATTTGATCATTTCGGTATTAACGGTTATGAAAGAGATACGACTCCTTACTTAAAGACTACTCAAAACCTAATTTCTTTCAAAGCTAAATCTTCTTCTAACCTTACCTATCTTTCCGTACCGTCGTTACTTTCACGTTATCCTGCAAGTCAAATTGAAAATAGTAGACAAGAGAACAGCTTTTTATCAATTTTAACAAATCTTGGCTTTAATACTACCTGGATCGGTACTCAAACTTTAATGAGGAGTTTTGCAAATTTTGACCTCAGTAATATATATAATGACGTTAATTTTACTATAGTACCGGGCGGCTCTGCCCTATTTTCTTTAAATGATCATGATGAAAAAATATTGCCTTTTATAAAAGAAATAATAACAAACTCAGAGAAACAATTTTTAGTAGTTCACACTTCCGGCAGCCATTGGAACTATAATGCGAGATATCCAAAAGAGTTTGAGTATTTTACCCCTACCTGTCCTATTAAGGTTAAGGGAGATGCAAGTGATTGCGATAAGCTTGCTTTAGTTAACAGTTATGATAACTCTATTTTATATACCGATTTTTTTTTATCTAATTTAATAGATTTGCTTAAAGATAAAAATGCATTTTTATTATATGTATCTGATCACGGCGAGTCCCTCGGAGAAAATGGTTATTACGGTCACGGCGGTCCACTACTTGCAGAACAAATAACCGTACCTCTTATAGTTTGGGTATCAGATGATTTTCAAGCCAAATATCCTAAATCAGTATCTTCAATTAAAAATTATGCTAATACCGAAATTAGCCATGATTATGTATTTCATTCAATCCTTGACTGTTTAAATATAGATTCCGACATAATAGATAAAGACTTAAGTATATGTAAATATGTTAATCTAGTTAAAAATTATTGAATTATTAAAAAATTTATATATAAATTAAGAACTCAATAATTATATGATTTATTATTATGTCTGATATACCTAAACTAGACGACTATTATTATAGATTTTTACAAAGTATTTTACTTAAAACACTAGAACAAAATAAAGCTGCTGAAACGTATTTATTGCAGAAAGATTTTAATAGCGCTTTAAATGAGATAAAAAATGTAAATGAACAACTTGAAGAATATTCAAGCATTCTTTCTTTACTCACAGTAATTAAAACCCATTTTAGTGATAAAAAAAATATATAATTAAGTACCGTTTAACTTAAATCCTTTTTTTATAATTAAAAATAATATAGAGTGGAAATAAAAAAAGGTATTGAATTATGGAATATGCATTATTAATTTTCAGTATTATAGCGCTTTTAGTTATAATACAAATGGTTAAAGTTGTACCGCAACAACAAGCATGGGTAGTAGAAAAACTTGGAAAATTTGATAAGGTACTGCAGCCTGGCTTAAATTTACTCATCCCTGTCATTCAGAGAGTAGCATACAAACATACTTTAAAAGAAGAAGCAATAGACGTTACCGCTCAAACAGCTATTTCAAACGATAACGTAACATTATCTATAGATGGTGTTTTATATGTTAAGATCATTGATCCAATGGCAGCATCTTATGGTGTTAATAATCCTTACTATGCCATAACACAACTTGCTCAAACTACTATGCGTTCGGAAATCGGTAAACTCCCTTTAGACAGAACTTTTGAAGAGCGCGAAACTTTAAACGTAGCAATTGTAGCAGCTATTAATCAGGCTGCTATAAATTGGGGCATACAATGTATGCGTTATGAAATTAAAGATATTCAACCTCCGCAAACTATACTTAAAGCTATGGAATTGCAGGTAGCGGCAGAGCGTCAAAAAAGAGCTCAAATTCTAGAGTCGGAAGGTAATAGACAAGCAAAAATTAACCATGCAGAAGGTGAAAAAGCACAAATCGTACTGAATTCAGAAGCTTCTTATACAGATCAAGTTAACAGGGCAAAAGGTGAAGCTGAAGCAATAGGCTTAGTCGCTACCGCTACAGCAAATAGTATTGAGATTGTCGCAACTGCCGTACAAAAAACGGGAGGAAGTGATGCAGTAGCTCTCAAAATAGCCGAGCAATATATTAGTGCGTTCGGTAATTTGGCTAAAGATACCAACACCGTAATTTTACCCGCCAATCTTTCAGAACCGAGTAGTTTTGTAACCGGCGCATTAACTATATTTAACCAATTAAAAGCTTCTTCGGGAACGAAAATAGATAAGTAGCAATTTAAAAAGAATTATTATTGTAATAATAATTCTTTTTATATATCATATCAGATTATTAATTAATAAAAGGTTATGAATATGTCAGTATTTGTCGGCAAAACTGCTCCGGATTTTACAGCTAAAACTATTATGCCTAATAATAATATAGACGATAAGTTTAAACTTAGCGATTATGCTGCAGGGGATAATATAGTGTTATTTTTTTATCCCCTAGATTTTACTTTTGTTTGTCCATCGGAAATTATAGCATTTCACAATAAGCTTGGTGAATTTACCGAAAGACGTACTAAAGTAGTAGCTGTTAGCGTTGATTCTCATTTTAGCCATTTAGCTTGGAAAAATACTCCGCATAATAAAGGCGGACTTGGACAAGTACAATTCCCAATGGTTTCCGATATAAAAAAGGATATTTCTTCAAAATATAATGTACTTAATGAAGACGGTGTTGCTTTGCGTGGAACTTTTTTAATCGATAAGGATTTCATAGTACGTCACATGCTAGTTAACGACTTACCTATCGGTCGTGATATTAATTATACATTAAAAGTAATCGATGCTTTAACTCATCATCAAAAGCACGGCGAAGTTTGTCCTGCCGGCTGGCATAAAGGTGAGGAAGCAATTACCCCATCACATGAAGGTATAGCACATTATTTAAGCTCACATGCAGAGAAGCTGTAATATATTACTGTGTTATTAAAGTGGAAAACTGTCCTACCGTGGCTTGTCTAGTGTTGTTGCATGGTTCGATGTCATTCCCGCGAAAGCGGGAATCCAGGAAAAAATAACCTTAACATTGATAAACAATTACATATTTAACAAAATAAGCATATAAAAACACAAATTTTTATATGCTTGACTGGATTCCCGCCTAGGCAGGAATGACATACAGCACTAACGCAATATCAAATAACCCTAAATAATGTTGAAAGAATTATTTTCTGCTCCTAAAATATCTTATAATATTGAAACAATTAATATTTTACGTCTTATTAGGAGTGAAATATCGGTCCTAAAACTTTCTTTAGTTTAATTAAATTATTCGGTGATGTAGCAACTGCCATAGATAACGTTCCGGATTTTTCATTGCGAGGCGGAAAGTCAAAACCAATTAAAATTTTCAGTAAAAGCGATGCTGAAAAAGAGTTAGAGCTTCTTGAAAAAGACAATGCTAAGATCATCGCATATAAATCTCCGGAATATCAAAATTATTACTTGAAATTTATGATCCACCGCCAATATTAAGCTATAAAGGTAATATAGAGTTATTAAATCATAATAAATGTGTTGCAATAGTAGGCGCAAAAAACGCTGCTGCAAACGGAAGAAGCTTTGCTCATAAAATTGCAAATGATTTAGTAAAAGACATAACCGTTTCAGGGTTAGCACAAGGAATAGATAGCAGCGTAATAGGATAATATCGGGACTAGCCTTAGGAGTAGTGGTAGTAGAAGCAAGCTTAAAATCCGGTTCATTAATAACTGCAAAATTTGCACTTGAACAAAATAGGGGAATATGTGCCGTTCCCGGCTTTCCTTTAGATCCAAGATGTCAAGGTACAAATAAATTGATTAGAGAGGGAGCATATTTAGTGGAACCAGTAGACGATATTGTAGCTAATTTACCGCAATATGAAGAATTTATGAAAAAAGATGATGGATTATTTAAGGATTTTGTTGAGCTAGGCACAGTAAATACGAAATATGTTAAAGAACCGTCACAAAAGGAGCGTACTGCTATATTGGAATCATTATCGGCAGTACCCATAGACTTTGAACATTTACAAAAAGAAATAGCATTACCGCTTCCTATCATATATACGGTAATATTAGAATTAGAACTCGCCGGGACAGTAATGCGTCACGCCGGCAATAAAATTCATTAGTTTATAATAAGTAGATGAAATTAGTAATAGTAGAATCGCCGGCAAAGGCAAAAACGATAAATAAATATTTAGGTGATGAGTTTAAGGTCATTGCATCATTCGGTCATATTAGAGATTTACCTTCTAAAAAAGGCTCGGTGTTACCTGATGAAAATTTTGCAATGAAATATGGTATTTCCGATAAAGCCGGTAAATATGTAGATGCCTTAGTTAAAGATGCTAAAAAAGCTGATGCAGTATATCTTGCAACCGATCCTGATCGTGAGGGTGAATCTATCTCATGGCATGTTGCAGAGGTAATAAAAGAAAAGAATCAAGTTAAATCCGATGATTTTTTCAAAAGGGTAGCATTTAACGAAATCACTAAAAAAGCAATTATTCATGCCGTTGAAAACCCTAGGAAACTTGACACTAACTTAGTAAATGCCCAACAAGCAAGAAGAGCTTTAGACTATTTAGTCGGCTTTACCCTTTCACCTCTTTTATGGCGTAAGTTACCGGGATGTAAATCGGCAGGACGTGTGCAGTCCGTGGCTCTGCGATTAATATGTGAGCGAGAAGATGAAATAGAGCGTTTTAAGTCAGAAGAATATTGGGATATTAGCCTTAAAATGCAAAATAGTAATAACGAACTATTTACTGCTAAATTGACTCACGTAAACGATCAGAAGTTAGAAAAATTCTCAATTATTAACGAAAAAAACGCCAAAGATTTAACCGAAAAATTAAAATCTCAAAAATTTCATGTTGATAAGATAGAAAAAAAACAACAAAAACGTCAACCACAACCTCCTTTTATTACTTCATCACTACAACAAGAAGCAGCAAGAAAATTAGGTTTTAGTGCTAAAAAGACTATGCAAATAGCACAAAAACTTTATGAGGGTGTTGATATAGGTAAGGAAACTATAGGGCTTATTACTTATATGAGAACCGACGGCGTTACATTATCAAATGATGCAATAGCAGATATACGTAAGTTAATCGATAAAAGTTACGGCGATAAATATTTACCTACTAGCCCTAGAATTTATAAATCCAAAGTAAAAAATGCTCAAGAAGCTCATGAAGCAATAAGACCCACAAATATTACTTATACTCCTGATAGCTTAAAAGAAAAGCTAGAAAAGGATTATTATAAGCTTTATGAGTTGATTTGGAAAAGAACTATAGCCTGCCAAATGGAAAATGTTATAATGGATTTGGTAGTTGCAAATTTAGCTTCGGAAAATAAAGAATATTTGGCAAAAGCAAACGGATCGACTATAGCCTTTGACGGATTTTATAAGGTTTATCGTGAAAGTGTGGACGATGAAGCTGAAGAAGAAAATAAAATGCTGCCGCCTTTAAAAGAACAAGAGCCGCTTAAAACTAAAGAAGTTATTCCAAATCAACATTTTACCGAACCGCCTCCAAGATATTCAGAAGCAAGTTTAGTGAAAAAACTTGAAGAGCTTGGGATCGGTCGTCCTTCGACCTATGCTAGTATTTTATCGGTTTTACAAGATCGAAAATATGTTGCTCTTGAGAAAAAACGATTTATACCTGAAGAGCTTGGACGTTTGGTAACGGTATTTTTAGTCGGTTTCTTCAAAAAATACGTTGAATATGATTTTACTGCAGGACTTGAAAACGAATTAGACGAAATAGCAGCCGGCAAACTTGAATGGAAAGCTGCTTTAAATAATTTTTGGAGCGGTTTTAACCATAATATTGAATCAGTAAACGAGCAGAAAATAACCGAGATTATTAGCTATGTACAGAAAGCCCTTGATTATCACCTGTTCGGTGAGGATAAAGAATCTAAAGTTTGTCCTTCATGTAACACGGGCGAGCTTAGCTTGAAGCTTGGTAAGTTCGGAGCGTTTTTAGCATGTAGTAATTACCCTGAATGTACTTTTAGAAAATCTATTGTTAGCGGTAACGATAATAACGAGAATGAAGGCGAGCCTGCCGCTATGCCTAATGAGAATAAAGTTTTAGGTACGGATAAAGACGGAGTAGAAATATATCTGAAAAAAGGACCTTACGGACCTTATATTCAACTTGGCGAACAAGAAGGCAAAGTAAAGCCGAAACGTAGCCCTGTGCCTGCTAGCTTGAACCAAAATGATATTACACTTGATATAGCATTAAAGCTTCTAAGCTTACCGCTAAAAATAGGTATTCATAAAGATAGCGACGAGGAAATTATGATAGGATACGGTAAATTCGGTCCTTACATAAAATATATGGGTAAATTTATTTCGGTGCAAAAAAAATATGATTTTCTAAATTTAAGCTTAGATGATGCGATGAAGCTAATTGAAGAGAATAAAGCGAAATTAGAGAAGAAACAGGCGTAAATGGTTTCACCCCGTGACTTGGATCACAGGGTCTCAGGACACAGGCTGTGATACAAGATCCCGTGGTCAAGCCACGGGAGATGACAATTAATAAAATTACTTATTTATGACAAAAGTTATAACACGATTTGCTCCGTCACCGACCGGTATGTTACATGTCGGGAATATCAGGGCAGCATTGCTTAACTGGCTATATGCAAAGAAGCATAACGGACAGTTTATTTTAAGATTTGACGATACGGATTTAGAGCGTAGTAAACAGGAATATAAAGACGCTATCGAGGAAGATCTAAAATTTTTAAAAATTAATTGGGATCAGACATTTAATCAATTAAGTCGTTTAAGTAGATATGATGCAATCAAAAATCTATTACTAGACAAAAAAAGATTATATGCCTGCTATGAGACTCCTGAAGAGCTAGAATTAAAGCGTAAATTTCAATTATCTAAAGGTTTACCACCGATTTATGATCGAGCTAGCTTAAATCTAACTGAAGAGCAAGCAAAGAAATATATAGAACAAGGAAGAAAACCGCATTATAGATTTTTGGTAAATCATGAACCGATTAGCTGGCATGATATGATCAAAGGCGAAGTTAAATATGACGGCAAGGCTTTAAGCGACCCAATAGTGATAAGAGCAGACGGTAGTATGACCTATATGTTATGCTCAGTTATTGATGATATTGATTATGATATTACTCATATTATTAGGGGTGAAGATCACGTTAGCAATACCGCCATTCAAATTCAAATGTTTGAGGCTTTAAATACTACTCCTCCGACTTTTGGGCATTTAAGTTTAATAATCAATAAAGATGAGAAAATTTCTAAAAGAGTTGGAGGGTTTGAGATCGCAACTCTTAGAAAAGAAGTCGGAATCGAAGCTATGGCAATCGCTAGCTTTTTTAGTTTACTTGGTTCATCAGCACAAATCTTGCCTTATAAATCAATGGAGAAGCTAGCAAATCAATTTGAGATAAGTAGTTTCTCTAAAAGTCCAACTATCTATCAGCCGGAAGATTTAGAAAGATTAAATCATAAATTACTTATAAGTTTAGATTTTGATACAGTAAAAGAACGCCTTAAAGAAATAGATGCCGAGTATATTGATGAAAATTTTTGGTTATCGGTAAGCCCTAACTTGCAAAAATTACGTGATGTAAAAGATTGGTGGGAAATTTGCCATCAAGCTCCGAATGTAGAAAATCTAAATTTAGATAAGGAATATTTAAAGCAAGCAGCAGAATTATTACCGGAAGGTGAAATCACTAAAGATAGCTGGAGCATTTGGACTAAAGAAATAACAAATATAACAGGCAGGAAAGGTAAGGAGTTATTTTTACCTCTTCGCCTTGCTTTAACCGCCAGAGAATCAGGACCGGAAATCGCAGGCGTTTTACCTTTGATTGATAGAGAAGAGATAATAAAGCGTTTAACTAGTGCGTGACTCTCTCTAGTCATTCCCACGAAAGCGGGGATCCAGTAAAAATAATCTTATTGGTACAAAAATTGTATATTTGGTAAAATAAACATATAAAAACAAGTTTTTATATGTTTTATTAGATTCCCGCTTTCGCGGGAATGACATAGAAGCCATGCAACCCCTCGCAATGATGATTGAGTATGACAATATTTTAACTATAATACTCTTGTCATATATCATGTTAGTATTAATAGCACCGGCAAGCTCTGCGGTATCACCGTAAATATTTATCGGCAATAAGAGAAACTATACCTGCTGTTCCTGCTACTAAACCTTCCTACAGTTTCATAAGCTACATATCCTGCAGTTAGTCCTGCTTTTACTGTATTTTCTACACATTCGATAGAATCGGACGGCGAAATTAAAATTGCTCCTAAGGTAAAAGCACCGATAAGAACCGGAGGATTGTAATAAGCAAAAGTTGCAAGGCTTGCTACGGTTGCTTGAGCAAATGTAGATACAACAGAATAATTAGAGTTGTTCAAATCAGAAACAAAACCCTGAACGGAACATACAGTTTTTGCACCGTTTTCTATCACATTAATAGCATGTTCCGTTTAAGGTAGCATAACATTGTGAAAGCTGTCGCAGCTTTGGTAGCATTTTGAAAATGAATTGTAGTACTGTCAAAGTAACTAGATGTTTTTTTTGAAGTTTATGGCCCCGTATAGTTTTTTGTCATGATTTTTCCCCTTAAAATTAAATCGTGGTGCAACCATAACTTAACTGTTGGGTTGTGTCAATGGATATTATTAATAAAAAATTAATAATACTTTAAGATAAAAAGAAGGTTTAGCTGTTAAAAAACTTTTTGATTTTTAGCTTATCTTCTTTAGACAAAGTAGGCTTGAACCTGTATATATCTTTTTTATTAGCACTTTCAGGTCTAAATTGAAACTCGCCTTCAATTGTGTTGATTGTAACTATCTGATCAGGAGAACCCCATTTAGGAAAATCATATTTTTATAACTATGTCCCCGTTTCTAAGTCCAGATTTATAAGCGTTACTATTTTCGTCAATATTTTTTATTGTATAATTATTTATTAAAGCATCTCTATCAAAACCACAATCATATGCCCACATTATTATTTTCTCGATCGGCAGCATTTTAGCAACATTAGCTAAATCTATAGTTTTACCTTGTTCTATATATTCGTTTATCTCTTTATCTATGCCCTTTGGAACATAATTTTTAACTATTGTTTTAAATAATCGCTTGAAAATTCTTGTTCTTTTGAGGTTTTAAATAAATCAAGTATAACATTATCCAGCGATTTACTCTTATTATTCTCTTTAATGAAATTGTCCAAATAAAGTGCCAAAACAAATCCACGATAATATGGCAATCTTTGTACTGCATAATCTTGCCAATAATCTGTTTCGATTAAATTATTAGGTTCATTTATAATAGGTGATAAATAATAATTCTCAAAGAATTTATTAAATTCTTCTACAAATTCCTCAAGCGTTATAACACTGGAACGTAAGGCTAAAATCCTGCTATAATAATCGGTAAATCCCTCACTCCACCAATAATTTAATCGTTCTAAGTTATTACGTATTTTCTTCCCTGTCCAATTATGTAGATGTTCATGAGCAAGTAACGTTATATAATCCTGTTTGTCCAAACCTTGAGGAATAAATGCAGTAAAACTATGAGTTCAGCCCGTTCCGCCCATATGTCTAGGTTGATTCCCCTCGATTAAGCTTATTAGATAATAAGGAAAATCATTATCATGGAAAAATGTTCTTTGTCCCTTGATAATTTTATTTATATAAGAAGCTATTTCTTCATCTTTAAGATCAAATTGACCATGTAACGAAAGATATACAGGATTTTTTTGATCGACAATTTTGTAAACACGTAAATCACCCACTGCATAAACTGCACTATATAATTCAATCGGCATAGCTTTAAATTTCGCGCTTTTACCAAGACCATAATCTGATATTGTTTCCCAGCTATCAGGAATATTATTCCATTCAATGTTAAACGCTACTATATCATTTCCATTTAGATCACCGGGAGTAGCAAAAAGCCCATAACCCGGTGAATGAATTAAATTTTGTCTCATTATTGCTTTGTGGATATCACAAGGATTACCGGTTTTTTGATATATTTCGTAGCTTAAACGAATAATATTGATTTTTCCTGTATTTAAAATAGCTTCATTCGAGTCTTGATTTCTAAACTGTAATTTTCCAATAGGATATTCTAGCTTAACATTTTTGATTTGCTTGTAATATGTAGGCATTTGCCCATGCATAAGATAAATCTAAAACAACCTCACCACTCATATTGCCGATTATTTCCGTCTCAACTTTGATAGCTGAAACAGACGTAGTAGACAAAGGTGTTATTTTGTAATTTATCTGCCTATAAGTATTTGCGGATACTAGATTTGAAATTAGAATTATGAATATTATCAAAAAATTTTTTAGAAAGTACATTTTTAAAACTCATGGATTTTAGGGATTATTTAGAGTGTTGTGCGACTCTCGATACCATTCCTGCGTGGCATTGTTGCGTGGATACTGAGTCATCATTGCTTCGTCAATTATTTTATAATTGACGAAGCAATCTAGTTAAAAATTCTGATTTACAGAATTTTTATTATTTTTTATGGATTGCCACACCGCCTATATGGCTGCTCGCAATGACGATATCTATGTAGGCATGTATTCTATTTAATTATTACTTCCTAACCATTAGCCCATAAGCTTCTATGTCTTCAAGCCATTTAGCGTTTTCTATTAAATAGGATTCTTAAAATTCGGCAAGTGTAGGATCAAGGTTCGCTTGTTAAATTTTCATCTTCAATATGCTTCGCACGATCATCAACAAATACAATAAAACTAGCATTTAGCTCTTCAGAAAATTTTGATAAAGTACCACTTTTTGAGCGATTACCGGTTATAAATATACCTTTATAAAAAATAGCATCATCCTTTTGTCTTGAATTATAAATTGCTAATTTTTCATTATCTGAAAATTCGATACCCAGCTCTTTTAGTTCTTTATATCACCAATCTTGCATAGAAGGAATATTGCCGAATGCTCCCGTATTCATTTGTGTAAGACCATAAACCGGAAACTTTTCCTTGAGCTTGTTTATAACTTCTACCCACTCTTAATCAATTAATATTACTTTTCGCTGCAAACGCCAATTACTGATAATTTCCTCATAATTGTCATAACTACTTTTATTTTTCTTTATTCTATCAATTATTTGATTATAAGGCGGCTTCTTAAAAGTTTTTGATTTAGGAGTTATAAGCGTATCGTCAACATCAATGAATATAGATGCACGAGTAGGAGCATTTTTTATTATTAAATCATAAACTTTTTCGGCACTATCGGCAGTTTCAAAATCTTTCATATATACTCCGAAGTAAAATGAAGAGTAGTGATACGAAGTTTAACTTGGAAAAGAGTAATCGGTCTGTAAACCGAGGAGCGGAGCGTATATTAAACGTTCAGCATCCGAGGTCTTACAAAGACATTGTTGCTAATTTTTCAAGTGGGGCGAGTATCAAATTTAATATTAAGTTCTTCAGTTAAAATAGCCATTAATTCAAGCCCTGCTCTATTGGTCCATTCGCCTTGTTCATAAAAAAAATGATAAGGACCGCTAACCGGCGACGACAACCAAATTTCTTTGGCGGCACTTTGTTTATTTATTACATATACCCCTTTATCAGTATCAAGGTTTAATATATCGCCTTGTAAATCTACATCTATACTTGCTTCTTTATCCTGCTCTTCTATCTTTTCTGCTATATATGCAATTGTTGTCTCGGCTATTTTACTAAATTCACTATTATTCATGATAACATCCCTTAAGTAGATAAAAATATACGCAAATCAACTTCAAAAAGAGCAAGGAGTCTATAAGGCAAAGAGCAGAGCGTATACTTAATACATGAGCACCACAGCTCTTATAAGACGACGTAGCCAATTTTTGAAGTTCATCGAGTAGATGGTTTTTCAGGATCAATTGCCGGCTCAGGTACTTCAATCAAACTTTTTCGATAAGTTTCAACAAATCTATTATGATCATTAAGATTGTTAGAAAAATTATGCCCGCCTTTACCGTCAACTACAAAAAATAATGCATCCGTTTTAGCAGATTTTACCACTGCTTCTAAAGATTTTAACGACGGACAAGAAATCGGACCGGGTGGTAAACCTTTTATATAATAAGTATTATAGGGTAGTTCTTGCAATAAATCTTTTTTTGTTAAAGCTCTTGCTAATTTAAATTCTCCTTCAGTCACAGCATATATAGTAGTCGAATCGGCTTGTAGCTTCATATTTTTCTTTAAACGATTAATGAATACTGCTGCTATAATAGGCTTTTCTGCATTTGAGCCGGCTTCTTTTTCAATTATTGAAGCTAGCGTTAATACCTCAAGTCTAGTTTTTAATGGAGAATCCGGTGCAAGATTTTGCATTACTTTATCTAAATTAGCAGACATTAAATTTCTCATGTGATCAATTATCTGCTCTTTTTGATCACCGTAAGAAAAAAAATACGTGGAAGGCATTAAAAAACCTTCAGGTATTATCCCTTTTATTTCTCCAAGTAATCGACTTTCTGCATTAATTTTCCTTATAACCTCACTAACTACCGTGCCTTCCGGGACAATTATCTTGTGTATTATAGATTTACCACTTGCTAATATTCTTAAAGTTTGCAGAGGCGATATATTACGAGTAAACACATATTCACCACTTTTAAGAGGTCTTTTTATAGAATAAATTTTAGCAATTACCTTAAAAATTCTTGGATATTTGATTACTTCATTAGAATAAAGTTTTGTAACTATTTGATTTACGGATAATTTAGGTTCAATAATTATTGTTTTATTTTGAGTAAGATTACCCGGCACCAAAATATAAAATATACTAAAATTTAGCAAAGTAATAAATATAGTTAGAGATACTATAACTATAAAAAGTTTAGTTTTTAATAGGTTGTTTAACATAAACTATTATTTTTATAAGGCTTAAAAATATTGATAAAAAATTACCACGAAATATGGTTTTTTCTTGACATTTGAAATAACATATAGTAAAATTAACTCTTTGCTAAATTTAAATTATATAGTCTTTGCTAAATCAATCAATAGTTTTAATATTTGGTAATTAAAATTAGATGACTAATGAGCAACAAATTAATAACGCAAACCAATTTACTATAACAATAGTATACTCCTGTAAAATGAAAAGTTAGAATTTTTATTACAAACAAAAAATATAAATCTTTATTCATAGTTCATATTACTATACCAGCGTTAATACTGATTTTATAATGGGCATTATATATTATGATACAAGATCACAATACCGATCTAAAACACGAAGAACATACTGAAAGGTTAAAAGCTTTACAAAGTAAGTTAGGAAACTTATCCGGTTTCTTGACAACAATGCGTTCTGATAACAATGAGGAATACAAAAAAATTTCCAATGATTTAAAAATTTTAATGAAACAAATTAATACTATAAGAAAAAACATGGAAATATATTTTGTTATTATATTAATATTAATGTTTATTATAATTCAGAAAATGTTGTGGACCAACGGTTTCAAGTACTAATCTTTCTCTTTTAACAACTTTATTTTAGGTTCTAAGAACTCCTGTTTAATAATTTCTGCAGCTATATAAGAAGGTACAGCGTCATCTTGATCACTTGATACAAGTGAATTTTCCAAGCTAAGCCTGTGTTCACGTACTTTTTTTGTACGCCTAGCTAGCTTGCCTTTAAATTCATCGTGTCTAAAACTTGCTGAATTTAGCTGTAATCGGTTTGATTTAAATCCTAATTGCTGCAAAATTTTTTGGCTTTCTATTACCTGCTCATACGCTTTCTTAGAATTAAATAATAACTCTTGAAGCTTATTACTAATAAGATTAGCTTGGCAATTAAATTGGATAAATTCCGGAATTATTTCTTTATCGGCTATAATATTTATCAACGTGACATATTTTATTTTTATCAATAGCCTGATAATAAAAAAGCTTATAAGATTAACTTTATAAGCCACAATCATAGGAGTACCGGAAGCTGCTATCTCTAAAGTATTAGTACCGGATTTTGCTAAAGCTACATCCGCAACAGCATAAGTTTTAAGTCTCTCACTTGAAAATAAATAATTAAACTTAACATCTTCTAGAAATGGTTTTATTATTGCCTCATGAGCAGGATTTGCAAGAGTAAATATAACTTTAAGATTATTACAACTCTTGAATATTTCTTCAATAGAAGAAATAAAAACCGATAAATGCCTTAGAATCTCACCCTTTCTACTACCAAGAGTAACACACAAAACTCTCTCATTCTCATCTATTTTAAACTCTTCACGTAAAGCTATTTTATCACTATAAAAC
Organism: Candidatus Rickettsia tasmaniensis; assembly: GCF_036857515.1. Classification (NCBI taxonomy): domain Bacteria; kingdom Pseudomonadati; phylum Pseudomonadota; class Alphaproteobacteria; order Rickettsiales; family Rickettsiaceae; genus Rickettsia; species Candidatus Rickettsia tasmaniensis. The sequence continues at coordinate 93,661 of NZ_JAQCNX010000014.1, forward strand.
TCTTGCTCCATAATCGGATGACCTATATATCTACAATCAAGACCGACTTTAGTAAAATATGGAGGTTCAAACGGTAGTAAAGCAAATAAACAATCATAAATTTTAGCGTATTTTACTGCCCTACCCTCTTTATATGCCCAAACTGACGGTGCAACGATATGAATCATTTTCAGCTTTGGTAAAAGTTTCCTTACTCGCTTTGCCACACTATAAGTAAACCCTGGTGAATCTATGGTAATTAATAAATCAGCTTTACTATTTATTATATCCTCCACAGTTTTATCAATTAATTTTTTAAGCTTAAAAATATGAGGCAAAATTTCTACAAAACCCATTAAATTTATGGAAGTAATAGGAAATAAGCTTTTAAAGCTACCGGCTTCCTCCATATATTTGCCGCCAACACCAACAAACTGTACAGCATCATTCACAAAGCTTGATACAGGTGAATTGAGTTGTACTCCTGTATTGTTTTTTAAATGCTGAATTATACGACCACCTACAAAGTCTCCTGACACCTCACCAGCTATAAAGTAAATTTTTGTCATTAAAGATAGTTATTTTTTAAGGTTCTCAATTTCTGTTTGTAATCGCTCTATTTCTTTTACAGATACTTCAGTAATCTCATGTATTTCTTCTATCGAGTTTTTTTCATTAACATCTTTTTTGCTATTTTTATATTTTTTGTAACTTCACCTTCTTGTTTACCTTTTTTCCTCCCCTCCTCTATTCCTTTTGCCCATACCTTGTTCTCTACCTTTTTCTTCAGCAGAAACTATATAATCACGCTCTTTATAGCTTTTATTCATATAGGCACGATAAATTATTTGCTCTTTAGGAGTCATCTTAAGTATATCAAGACGTTTTGCTACTTTCTTCATATATGGTGATTTAAAATCTTTCTTAACGTCAGAATGTTTTACTACATATAGCCATTCATACAATTCATCTCTTATAACAGCATTAAATAATGGTACTGATATTACAACATATTCTGGAAATACATTATATAAATCAAATATTTTACCTCTCATATCTCCCAAAGAAAATTTCATAGGGTGTTTTTTATCAACTTCTCTAAAAATAGTCTTACCGTGATATAAAGGTGCTTTCATATTATCAAAAGGGAAATACATTAAATTAATATGAACTATTTTTTTATAGTAGAATAATCCTCGCTCTTAGAAAGACTATCAACTATTAATCTACTAGAATTAAAACAAGCTTTATGCATAAAAAGATTTGTATAGGATTTATCTATTTCTACTATATATTTATGCCCTTCTTCATCTTCCACAATGACATCTGCTACGCTAGATTTTAAGCTATCATTTTCTTTATTACTGCCACTTTCTAGTAGGGCTTTTATTTTAACAGAACTATAACCAGCATCTTTAAGAATAGCCGAAATAAATCCCTCGACTATTTCATAATCCCCTTTATCTTTTAATAAATATTTAATAGCGTAATCAAAACTTATTATAGTACTCATATCTTTTATCCTTAAATCATCTTAAATATATTGCAAAAAATGAAGACAGTATACGAAGATCAACTTCAAAAAGAGCAAGGAGTCCACAAGGCGAGGAACGCAGTGTATACTTAATACGTGAGTACCGAAGCTCTTGTAGGACGACGTAGCATTTTTGAAGTTGATCTTCGTATACATATTATTAAATTCCATTTTACGGTAACTCAAAGCTTCCGCAATATGCACTTTCAAGACCTTATCAACATTCTTAAGATCGGCAATCGTGCATGCTACTCTAAGTATTCGGTTATAAGCACGCATTGATAAACAAAATTTATTTGCCGCTTCATTCAGTAAATCTTTACCTTCATCCGCAGGCATAGCATAATCTATTAACAACTGCCCATCTAATCTGTTATTTGTTTTAATATTATAGCCCTCATATCTCTTTTCTTGAATTAAACGCACTTTCTCGACTCTTGCAGCTATATATTCAGATTCTTCCTCAGAGTTATCTACAATCAAGTCATAATTATAAACATTAATACTAGATACTTCTATATGCAAATCTATCCATAATAGGTCCCGATACTTTCATTTGATAGTCGCTAGCACATTTTGGAGCTTTCATACATTCTTTATAAGAATCGCCTCAATAACCGCATTTACAAGGATTCATAGCTGCTATTAACTGGAAATTTGCCGGATATTTTATATGAGCATTTGATCGTGAGATTAGTATTTCACCGTTTTCAATAGGCTGTCTTCATGCATCAATAACATGCTGTGGAAATTCAGGTAGTTCATCTAAAAATAATACTCCGTTATGAGCTAGCGTAATTTCCCCAGGCTTTACTTTTTTTCCGACACCGCCACCGACCATAGTGGCCAGTGAGCATGAATAATGTGGAGTTCTGCACGGCCTTGCTTTGGTAAGTTTACCGTCTAAAAATTTTCCTGCAATACTTGTAATCGTACTACATTCTAAAATTTCTTTTGTAGACATTTTAGGTAGTATACTGGGAAGACAGGCAGCAAGTCTTGATTTACCAGTCCCGGGAGGACCGAACATTAACAGATTATGCCACCTGATGCTGCAATTTCTGAAGCTCGTTTAGCAATTTTTTGACCTTTTATATCTTTAAAATCGGGATAATTTATCGGCTCATCTTGTAGCTTAGCTTCCGGAGGAGTTAAAACTTGTGAACCTTTAAAATGATTTACTAGTTCAATTAAATTACCTGCAACAAGTATATTATCATTACCCGACCAAACAACTTCCGAGCTGTTTTTACTTGAACAAATAAGAACTTTACCTCTAACAGAAGCCCCAATCGCTGCAGGCAAAGCACCACTTATCGGTAAGATTGAACCGTCTAATGATAGCTCTCCTATTATCAAATATTCCGCAATTTCAAGTTTAGGTAAAATATTCATTGCGGTAAGTATCGCACAAGCAATCGCAAGATTGAAGTGGCTTCCTTCTTTTACTAAATCTGCCGGAGCTAAATTTATTAAAATCTTTTTAGTAGGTAGTGCAAGCCCTATAGAAGATAACGCTGCTTTAACACGTTAGACTTGCTATATGCATTATCATGAAATTTTTCTTAAAATGCTATTTTGCTAGGTTGTAGATGTTATTGCATGGATACTACTAAATCATCATTGCGAGCAGACATAGGCTGCGTGGCAATCTCATGAAATAATAACAAACTCCTGAGATTACTTCGTCAATTACTGACGTAATTTCCTTGTAATGATGAAAAATAACAATCTTATCTCAACCATTGATCGAAAAAACATACTATAGAACAAACTTAGCTAAGTCAAGATTAGTTATTATTTTTGATAATTGATTTTCTACGAATTTATCATCGATAGTTATTTTTTTGCCTTTCATTTCGCTAGCTTCAAAGCTTATATCCTCAAGCAAATTCTCAAGTATAGTATGCAGCCTTCTAGCCCCTATATCTTCGACCTCTAAATTAACGGTGATCGCATAATCCGCTATCTTCTCAATAGCAGAAGCAGCAAATTCAAGACGCACGTCTTCAGTACCTATTAACGCCGAATATTGTTTTATTAAACTAGTTTCAGGCTCAAGCAATATTTTAATCATATCATCTTTGGTAAGCGAATTTAACTCTACTCTAATCGGTAACCTTCCTTGTAACTCCGGTAATAAATCAGAAGGTTTAGCAAGATGGAAAGCACCGGAAGCAATAAATAATATATGATCGGTTTTAACCGGTCCATATTTAGTATTAACCGTCGTGCCCTCTATCAAAGGTAGCAAATCTCTTTGCACTCCCTCTCTACTTATTTCGGTATTTTTTGCTCCGGAACTACCAGTTGAAGCTATTTTATCAATTTCGTCAATAAAAACTATACCGTCATTTTCAGCTAAATTTATAGCTTGCTGAATAATTTTTTCTTGGTCTATTAATTTTTCTGATTCTTCAGGTATAATAATAGCCATAGCATCTTTAACTAGCATTTTTTTTGTTTTAGTCTTACTGCTGCCAAGGGCTCGTCCAATCATATCGCCAAGATTAAGAACGCCCATAGATGCTCCCGGCACACCCGGTATTTCAAAACTTCCACCGCCGACAGGTGTAATATCAGCTACGCTAATTTCAATTTCCGTATCATCAAGTTCGCCGTTTAAAATTTTTTCTTTGAACTTTTCTCTAGTCTCACTACTAGAAGTTTTACCTACTAAACTATCTAATATTCTCTCTATCGCTTTTTCACGGGCATGAATATCTACTTTCGTTTTTGCTAAAGTTTTTTCAGTATTAACGGCTATTTCGACTAAATCACGAATTATTGATTCTACATCACGCCCTACATATCCGACTTCGGTAAATTTAGTTGCTTCAATTTTATAGAAAGGAGAATTAGTCAGCTTTGCAAGGCGTCTTGCTATTTCCGTTTTCCCGACACCAGTTGAACCAATCATTAAAATATTTTTCGGTACTATTTCATTACGTAAATTACCTTCTACTCTTTTACGACGACAACGATTTCTAAGTGCAATAGCAACGGCTTTTTTGGCCTTTTCTTGACCTACGATAAATCTATTAAGTTCATTCACTATTTGAGAAGGGGTAAGCCCCATAGGGTCTTTTTTATAAGTAGTTTTAGTAGCTTTCATACAACTTTTTCCATTATAATATTATGATTAGAAAATACACACAAATCTGCAGCTATATTCATAGATTTTAAAGCAATTTCTTCAGCAGTTAAATTATTCTCGTAAGACATTAGAGCGCGAGCGGCAGATAGTGCAAATAAACCGCCTGAACCTATTGCTGCAACATTATTTTCAGGCTCTACGACATCACCGTTACCGGTTAAAATTAATATATGACTACGATCAGCAACAATCATCATTGCTTCCAAACGTCTCAAATATTTATCGCTACGCCAATCTTTTGCAAGTTCAACTGCACTTCTAAGTAAATTATGCTTATGTTGCTCTATCTTTACTGCAAGTTTTTCAAATAACGCAAGACCGTCAGCTGTAGAACCCGCAAAACCGGCAATAATTTTATTATTTGCTATAGTCCGAAGTTTTCGTGCTGTAGATTTTAGTACGGTATTACCATGCGAGACTTGCCCATCTGCTGCTATAATTATTTCTTCGTTCTTTTTTAAACAAAGTATTGTTGTGCCATGTAAGGCTAAATTATCTGACATAATATAAAATTTATTGATATTAAGTTGTTAATTAAGTACTATTAGAATTACTGTTAAGTAGACGAATAAGACGAATAGACGAAGTTTAATTTGGAAAAGAGCAAGGAGTCTGTAAGCCGAGGAGCGGAGCGTATATTAATATGTGAGCATCCGAGGACTTACCAAAACGACGTAGCCAATTTTCCAAATTAAACGAGTATACTTGACTAATCCAATTTAATTAATTATTGTCCCTTGAATTTTCAAGGCTTAAACTTAAATAATGAATATATACGCAATATACATTAATTCCACACAAAAAAATAATAATTTTATTGTTATTGAAGAAGGCTTTTCATGGATAGCGGCTCTTTTAAGTATATTTTGGGCATTGTACCATAAAATGTGGTTAGTTGTTGCTGTTGCCGTAATAGCGAATACAATCGTTACGGCGATTAATATCGAAGAGTTAAAGTTTATATTTAAGATAGTCTTAATATTAGGCTTCGGCTTTTTTGCTTCAGATATTAGAGAAAATTATTTAAAAAGCAATAATTACCGACTAGAAGATATAATAATTGCCAACTCTAGAATTGAAGCTGAATTAAAATTTCTAAAACGTAGTATGCTTGTTTAACAGAAACGTGGTTTCATAAATATTAAATCGTCATTGCGAGCAGTCGTAGACTGCACGGCAATCCAGAAAAAAATTAAAGAAATGCTAATTTTAGCATTTCTTACTGGATTGCTTAGTCAAAACTTACATTTTTTACTCGCAATGACGGGAAATCAAGCCATGCAATAAAGCTTTTAACAGGAATAAAATGATGTATAACAAAGAAAATGTTTTTGCAAAAATCATAGGTAAAAATCTCCCGGCAGAAATAATTTGTGAAGACGAACAAATTTTAGCATTCAAAGATATGGCACCCGTAGCACCTGTACATATTATCGTTATACCTAAAAACGAATATATAGATTATGCCGATTTCATCTCTAAAGCTTCTATAGACGAAATAAAACATTTTTTTGCTAAACTTTCTGATATAGCAAATGAAGCGGGTTTAGATAAAGATGGTTATCGTTTAATAACTAATAAAGGTGAGAAATCAGGACAAACTATTTTTCATTTCCATTTCCATATTATCGGAGGTGAAAAACTCATCGGATTAATAAATAATGACTAAAAAATACAATATTGCAGTAATCGGAGCTACAGGAAATGTAGGGCGTGAAACTCTAAATATTCTAGCTGAGCGTAATTTCCCCATTAATAAAGTTTATGCTATAGCTTCAGATAGCTCTCTAGGACGGGAAGCAAGCTTTGGAGAAAAAATACTACAAATTAATAGTTTAAAAAGTTTACATTTTGACGATATCGATATTGCTTTTTTTTGTGCAGGTTCAGAAGTTTCAAAAGAATTTATACCAAAAGCTACTGCTAGTAATTGTGTAGTTATCGACAAATCCTCACTTTTTAGAGTTGATAATCAAGTGCCGTTAATTGTACCTGAGGTTAATTTATCAACACTTAAAGAGTTTAATACTAAAAATATCATAGCTAACCCTAACTGTATCGTCATTCCGCTTGCAGTAGCATTAAAACCGCTAGATAATGAAATAAAGATTAAAAGAGTAGTGATATCTACTTATCAATCAGTATCAGGAGCAGGTAAAGCAGGAATGGATGAACTCTACGACCAAACAAAATCTAAATATGTTTTTGGAGAGAATGATCCTAAGAAATTTCCAAAACAGATTGCATTTAATCTTTTTCCTCATATAGGTGATTTAAATAAAGATGGCTATACAAGTGAAGAAGCAAAAATTGCTTCTGAACTAAACAAAATTATAGGTAATCACTTTAAAACTAGCGTTACTTCTGTTAGAGTACCGGTATTTATCGGTCATTCTATATCGGTTAACATAGAATTTAACGACAAAATTGATGCCAAAGAAGTCGAAGAAATATTACAAGATGCCGATGGAATTGTTACAATTTCTAATAATAATTACCTTGCATATATCTCACCCGTTGAAGTGGTAGGCGAAGATGCCGTATATGTCTCCCGAATTAGAAATGACGTAAGTAGAGACAATACAATAAATCTATGGATCACATGTGATAACTTACGTAAAGGAGCAGCTTTAAACAGTGTTCAAATTGCTGAAGAATTAATTAATAATTATTTATAATATAACTAATATGGATAATAAAAATAATAATCTAAATAAAAAAAACCCGCTAGTAATAGCATTAGGCGAATGTAGAACAGCTTTTTGGATAGTCTTTTGGTTTGCTTTTGTAATCAACTTACTAATGTTAATTACTCCTCTTTACTCACTACAAGTTCTTGATAGAGTCCTTGGAAGCGGTAATCTACAAACATTATTATTTTTATCAATAATAATCGCATATATTTATTTTGTTTACGGATTATTACAAATTGCTCGTTCTTTTACACTTATAAAGGTAGGAGAATGGCTTGATAGAACAGTAGCTCCCGTCATTTTTGCTTCTTCAATTTCTGCAGCTGCAACACGAGCAAATATGGGTTCTAGCCAATTATTACGTGATTTTCAAGCCGTCAAAACATTCCTAACAAGTACAGGAATTAATACTTTATTCGATGCCCCTTGGAGCCTTATCTATATTGCGGTTATTTTTTCAATTCATCCATATATCGGTCTTATTACCGTTTTTGGTGCAATTATAATAGTTTCAACCGCTTTCTTTAACGCTGCAGCTACTAATAAAACACTCGGTGAAGCTACCGAATTTTCGATAAAAGGTATGACACAAGCCGATATTGCAAACAGAAATGCAGAAGCAATTGAAGCAATGGGAATGATGAAGAATGTTACAAAAAATTGGCATAAATTTAACATATTAGCACTTGATAAGCAATCGGTTGCTAGCTATCGTAACGGTGTTATTTCTAACTTTTCAAGGTTTATCCGTAATATAATGCAAATGGCTGTTACCGGAGTCGGTGCTTACATTGTTGTAAAATCTCACAGTGCAGATATGACTCCCGGTAATATGATTATGAGTTCTATCATAGTCGGTAGAGCTCTTGCTCCTTTCGATAATGCTATTGATTTATGGAAAAGTATGAGCAGTGCTATTAAATCATACAAAAACATTAATAATTTATTTAACACTTATTCTTCTAGAGACGAAACGATGCCAATTCCGAACGTTGATGGTCATCTTACTGTTGAAAATATTTATTATGCTCACCCTATACCGAAACATTTACCGCAACCTCCCGTACCGAAATATATCTTAAAAGGTGTTAGTTTTGCAGTACAACCGGGCGAAGTTTTAGCAATTATCGGTCCTTCGGCTACAGGAAAATCAACTTTAGCTAAAATCATAGTCGGGGTATGGAAAGAATTATCAGGTTCCGTACGTTTAGATAGTGCTGAAATTTATCGTTGGAATAGAGAAGATTTCGGTAGACATGTCGGCTATCTTCCTCAAGGAATAGAACTTTTTAGCGGTAGTATTAAACAAAATATAGCTAGAATGGAAGAAGATGCCGATCCACAAAAAGTTATTGAAGCAGCTAAAATAGCCGGAGCTCATGAAATGATATTAAGATTCCCTGACGGTTATGATTCTGATATCGGTCCTACAGGCTCTAATCTATCAGGTGGTCAAAGACAGCGTATCGGGCTTGCTAGAACTTTTTACGGTAATCCAAAACTCATCATTTTAGATGAGCCTAATGCTAATTTAGATGAGGCAGGTGAAATTGCCCTTGCAAGTGCCTTAAAACAAGCAAAACTTAAAGGAATAGCAGTTCTTGTAATTTCACATAGGCCATCCGTATTATCCGTTGTTGATAAAATTCTAATATTACAGGATGGAGCCGTTGCAGTTTACGGAACGGAAGAAGAGATTCAAAAACACTTTAAAACTTTAAAAAGCGGTACAATTCATATTAATAACTAAAGTGTCATATCGTGACTTGATTGGCATTGCTGCGTGGCTTCCAAATCATCATTGCGAACGAACGTTAGTAAGCGTGGCAATCTCATGAATTCTATCGAGATTGCTTCGTCAATTACTACGTCATGTCCTCGCAATGACGCAAAATACAAACAATGCTGACTAAATATAATAATGATTAAATATTATGCAGGACTTAAAACACAATAAACCTCAAATTATTCCGGAACAATTAAAACAATTATTGTCCTTAAGAGAAGATGCGCTAAACCTTAAAGGTCAAAGTTCTAAACGTAAAGCTTTAATAAATACTACATTAAAGAAAACCTCTCATGCTATAGAATTCTTATTAGTAAAACTTGATAGGTTTGTTAATTTTATTACCAAGAAAACTGATAAAGATCGTAATAACGTAGCCCAAGCTGCAAGATCACCTATACTTTTCGGTATTTATGTTGTGATCTTTTTAGTATTAATAGGCGGATTATGGTCGGCTCTTGCTCCGCTTGATAGTGGTGCTGTAGCTGTCGGTATCGTAATGCCAAGCACAAATAAAAAAACGATTCAACATCATGAAGGCGGAATAATCAATGCTATTTATGTGAAGCAAGGTGATAAAGTCAAAGAAGGCGATAAATTAATAGAGCTTGAAGAAACTAAAATAAAAAGCGAACATGAAAATATTCTTGGTCAATACCGTAATTTTTTAGCAACTGAAAATCGTTTAATTGCCGAACGTGATAATTTAGAACAAATCGAATTCTCTGATTTTCTAATGCAGGATATCAATTTACCGGAAGTAGCTAAAATAATTCATACGCAGGAAAATTTATTTAGATCTAGAAAAGAAGTATATAACTCAGAGAAAGATGCATTACATCAAAATATTGCTCAACTTGAGAAAAAAATTGAAGGTTTAGAAGCAAAAAAAGTTGCCACCTCCAAAACTGCTGAAGTTTATCAAGACCGTTTAAAAGCTTTAAGAACGTTAAAAGAAAAAGGCTTTGTACAAAAAGCAGCCTTATTAGACCAAGAGGCAAAAGTTGCCGCTTCAAAAAGCGATGTTGCAACAACTGAAGCTGAAATAGCAGGAATACGCCATGCTATTACCGAAACTCAAATTAAAATTATAAATCAACAAAATAAATACACTGAACGGACTTTAACAGAGCTTCGTGAAGCTCAAGTACAAACCGCATCTCTTAAAGAAAAATATAATGCCCTGACGGATTCGCTTAATCGTGTGATAATCAGATCACCTGTTGACGGTATAGTTAATAATTTAAAATATCATACAATAGGCGGTGTTATAAGTCACGGACAACCTATTATGGAAATTTCGCCAACTAATGACCCATTAATAATAGAAGCAAAGGTATCTCAAAAAAACATTGACTCAGTACATGAGGGATTAGTTGCAAAAATACGTTTCAGTGCATTTAAATCAAGAACAACTCCAATATTTACCGGTAAAGTAGTAAGCATATCTCCCGATATCGTACAAGATGAAAGACAGCACCCGGGACAACAGCAAGATAATTATTATGTTGCAAGAGTTGAAATCGATATGGATGAATTTAACAAAGTTGCTAAAGTTAAAAATCTTGAATTACACCCTGGTATGCAAGCTGAGGTACAAATCGTAACAGGTACTAGAACACTACTTAGATATTTACTTGATCCCGTTACTGATACGGCATTTAAAGCTTTCAGAGAAAAATAGATAATTTGAAAATTTTAAGTTAGATAACTTTACGGAACCTAAATATTTTGTAACAATATTTATTAAAAATTCTTAATCCTTTATTGACTTTGAATCAAAAGCAGTATAGCTTATTTTGTAATCTAATTAATATATAAAGTTATGTTAGGCTACGACAAAGAACAAAGACGTTTAAATACAGAACAAAAACAAGCAGTCGGATTACTTTCTATAGGTACATTTCTAGAGTATTTTGACCTTATGCTTTATGTGCATATGGCGATGCTTTTAAATAATTTATTTTTTCCGGAATATGATCCTTTCACTTTTTCGTTGCTTACTGCCTTTTCTTTCTGTTCTACCTATTTGCTAAGACCTATAGGAGCATTAATATTTGGGTATATAGGCGATCATTTTGGACGTAAGATTGTAGTTGTTTTAACTACCCTATTAATGGCTATTACTTGTGTGATTATAGGCAGCATGCCAACATATGCACAGATAGGTATAACAGCCTCTTGGATTCTTACTATATGTCGTATAATTCAAGGTATGTCAGCAACTGCAGAAGCACGAGGTGCAGAGCTGTACTTAACCGAAAATTCATCTCCTCCTATACAATATCCATTAGTAACAATTATAACCGTATTTTCTGCCGTAGGCACTACGGTAGCACTAGGTATTGCATCAATTTTTACTAATCAAAATATTTATCACCATGAATCAAGTTGGCGTATAGCCTTTTTCGTTGGTGCAACTATCGCTTTTGTAGGTACTATTGCAAGGACTAGTTTAAAAGAAGCAGATGCATTTTCAAATAAAAGAAACAAATTAAAACTAAGACTTCAAGAAAATAATATTATGCTTGAAGAAATTGACAAAGATATTCTAGATCAAAAAGTTCCAAACACCACTTCTATTTGGTATTTCTTTATCCAGTGTGCTAGACCACCGTGTTTTTATTTCGTATATATATATTGCGGTGATATATTAAAAAGAGAATGCGGATTTACTCCAAATCAAATTATAAATCAAAATTTTTGGGTATCTATAATAGATTTACTCGGTATTATCGGTCTTGCATTTATTAGCTATAAAATCCATCCTTTAAAAATCCTAAAGGTAAAATTATATCTATTTTTTACCTCTCTCATTTTTTTTCCTATAATGTTAAATTATAACCCTACTCCTTTATATATTTTTATTTTTCAATGTTTAGCTGCATTATTCGTATTTGATCACGTACCGGCAGCTCCTATATTTTATAAATATTTTCCGGTTCTTAAGAGATTTACATACACTAGTATGCTAAGTGCAATAGCAAAATTATTTACTTATATTATAACGTCATTTGGTTTAGTTTATATTACCAATTATCTAGGATATTGGGGATTATTTTTAATTTTCATTCCGGTAGGTATAACTTTTTTTATGGGAGTAACTTATTTTGAGAAAATGGAAATGAATCAAAATTTATAATTTTATTAAAAGTAGAATTCATACTAAATTTTAAATTATTTTTATAACATTCAGCATATATAAGCTCTGAAACTGAAGGTATTTCAAGTATTTCACTTAACACTAAAAAGCTTTTTAATGTCTCTTTAATTATTTTATGAGCTTTTTCAGGCGATTTTGCTTCCAAAGTTTGTAAATTATGTATTCTATCAAAAAGTTTTATAAGAGCAGTATCGTATCTTTTTTGTTTAATTAATAAAATAAGACTTTTCTCGCTACTTATTCTGCCCCAAGGTTTAATTCTAGTTAGACCTGCTACATGCCTTGCTACTTCTTCATCAAAAATATTGCTAATCATTTCTTCAGTAAGTTTAGTATCTTCAATAGTGTCATGAAGTAATGCAGCTTGTAGCATTCTAAAAGTAAAGAGTTTAGGCACTTCTTTTGCTAAAAATTCCGCTACCATAATTGTTACTGCGATTGGATGAGAATAATAAGGGTCCCCTGATTGACGCATTTGCTCACCATGATATTTACGAGCATAATAAATACCTTTTTTAACTTCTCTAATATCGATAGGTTGTTTTACTTGGGTATTTAAAAATAACAGCCTTTCGATTAATTGACCTGAATATTTACAGCTTTCAAAATTTTTTTCCCAATATTCTATATTTTTCATAAAATCGTTCCATTCTATATATATTATTTTATTGGTTTTTTTTATGATTATCTTTTATATTTTCTTTTTAAAATCCAATTATTATTTATTAAATCTCTATATTTAATAATTTTTCTATTTTTAATGCTAAAAAATAATTATATATTAAAAATAGTTTTTTACAAAGGTTTATATGTCATCCTTAACTATCACCTACATTTTTTCTCATTACAACAATATTTCTTTTTCGTCTGTATGGCTGAGGAAGTATTCTTTCGAGGATTTTTACAAAGAACATTACAAAATCTTTTACCAAAACAGCAGATTTTAGCTGTTATTATAGCATCTTTAATATTTGGGATCACCAACCTTTTCAAGGCAGACTAATATATATAGCTTTAAGCACTATATGCGGTTTTTTCTATGGTTATGCATATTATAAAACAGGCAAAATATTATGCTCTATGATAGTTCATTTCGGTCTAAATTTATGCCATGTATTATTATTTACTTATCCTGCTCTTAAAACTTTGTGAAATAAATGTAATTTTAATAGACAAAGTTATAGAGTTTTTTTATTTACAAATAGTAAACATAATAACTAGGTTTTATGAACAAAGACATCCCTACGATTTATTACCTTCAGAATATGAGTTAGCAAGCTCTAGTAATGCTGCTTTGCCCCTATTTTTAATGGAAGCAACCTTATCATTCTTGTTTGGTTATTGCTGCTACTGTTGTTTCAATAATGAGCAAAAAGATATGGGGCTTGAATTAATCGGTGATCACCACGAACATGATGAATAATATTTTTTAATTATTGCATGGTTCTTAATGTCATTCCTGCGAAAGGCTTGCCTACGTGGCTCGAAAATAGTCATTGCGAGGAAATTGCATAGCAATTGACGAAGCAATCTCAGGAGTTTGTTATTATTTCATGAGATTGCCACGCAGTCTACGACTGCTCATAATGACGGGGTGGTATCCACGCAGGCAATGCCCAACCTACAATTTACTTGGATCAAAGCTAAAATTAATCTCTTTCCAATGGTTAAAGCGTGCAGAGTCAAGGTTTTCGATAGGGCTTGCTTGCCATACCGCTCTAATTGCATTATCCGCCAAAGCTTCACAAACACTAGCTGGAATATTAGGACAGATTTTTTCATTAACCTTTGCCTGCTCAACATTACCTGCTTTATCTAGCGTAATACTAATAATGACTTTTACCTTATTATTACCTCTAACTCCTGCCGGTATATTACTCCAATGTCTTTCAATCTGTCTTTTTATCAAAGATGTTTCACTATCAGAAAGAGGCAGCCCATCCGTATAAACCCCTTTAGCTTCTTTTGCATTATCAGCTCTTTTTGACCTTTGATGCTTATTGGATTTTACATTATCCCCTTCCGAAGATTGCTCTAAATTCTTCAGCAAAGAATCAAGCTCATCGGTTTTAGGCTCTTTTTTCTTCACCTCTTTAGGTTTCTCAGCCGGTTTCGTTTCCTCTTTCTTTTCTTCGGGCTTCTTCTTTTCTTCTGCTTGTTTTTTTTCTTCTTCTTTAGGTTTTTCTTCCTTTACTTCTTCTTTCTTCTCAGGTAACGCTTCTTTTGCTTCTTCAGACTTTGGTTCTTCTATAGGTTTTTTCTCTTCTATTTTAGTCTTTTCTTCCATTGTTTTAGCCTCAGGCTCTTTTGCTTTTTCTTCTTTAGGCAAAGCTTGCGGTTCTTCTTCTTTTGGCTTACTCTGCTCAGATTTTTTAGCGTCTTCGTTTTCTATAGAGGCTTCTTTTTGCTTTGTCTGAGTGATAATATTTGATTTATCGCTAATAGGTAACATTTCAAAAGTTATAGTTTGCTCTTCCGGTAATTTTTCAAAAAGTGACGGCATACCGAATAGAAAAAAATATAAAAGAAGTAAGTGCAGAACAACAGAGAAGCTAAGGAAAACCGTAAAATTATCCTTATTTTGATTACTTTTCATTATTTTTAATATGTGAAATAAGAGCTACACGAGAAAAGCCAGCAGCATGAATTTCGGCAACTATCTCTACTACCTGCCCATAAGAAACATTTCTATCGCCTCTTACAAAAATTCTAGCATCCTTTTTTTCTTTAGTTATATTTGCAAGCTTGTCGGTTAAATGCATTCTTTCTATTGGAATTTCAAGTAAGAAAATTTTGCCTTTATTATTGATGGTAACAACCAAAGGCTCATCCTGACCTGAAATCGGGCTTGAATTTGTCTCAGGCAAATCCACGTTTACTCCTGAAACAAGCATTGGAGAAGTAATCATGAAAATAATTAATAGCACAAGCATCACGTCAACAAGCGGCGTAACGTTAATTTCGCTAACTACCGCTCTTTTACTTTTTCTATTACTTCCGGCAAGCTTTATAGCCATTACATTTTCTCCTGATCAATTGCCTTAGAAAGTATAGAGTGTAACTCACTAATAAAATCTTCAATCTTATTATTGATAAGAGTAATACGGGAAATCAGATAATTATAAAAAATTACTGCCGGAATAGCTGCAAATAAGCCTATCGCAGTTGCAAGTAACGCCTCGGCAATTCCGGGAGCTACTACGGCAAGAGAAGTATTTTTTGAAGTAGCAATCGATTGGAAGCTATGCATAATCCCCCAAACGGTACCGAATAAACCTACGAAAGGAGCACTTGATCCAACAGTTGCCAAGAAGCTTAAATTTTTCTCGAGCTTTTCGACTTCCCTATTTTGAGCTAAGTACATTGCACCCGTTATACGCTCTTTATGGTTGTTTTTTAAGCCTTCAGAAAGCCCTTTAGTGCTTAAGCTTTTACACTCATCCATAGCTGAGACAAAAATTAAAGCTAGCGGATTATTAACCGACCTCTTTATGCTTTCATACAATTGCTCTAATACTCCACCAGACCAAAACACATTTTCAAATGCCCGCATGCTTTTCTGCACTTGCACTAGCTTAAATATTTTATCCAAAATAATAGCCCATGACCAAATAGAGGCAATAAGCAACATCAGCATAACTGACTTACCGATAATGTCGGAGGAGCTTATTAAAGAAAAAATCGATAAATGATCTTGCGTAACGACTTCTAAACCGTCGCTAATATTAGTATCTGCACTCATTGAATATATATTATTAAATTATTCTAAAATTAAATAATATATTCATATTTTATTTTTGTCATTAGGTTATGTGAAAAATTTTAGTAATCAATTTAGTATGGCTTTTGAAAAACACTTCAGTGTCATACCGTGGCTTGACCACGGTATCCAGAAAACAACTAAAAATACTAATAATATTAGTATTTTTAACTGGATTCTGTGAATAAATCACGAGGTGACACATATTTTTTAAACCATTAATTTAATATCTCTTGACTTATGTCAATTGTTCATATAAAATGCTGCTCTTAAATTTAACTT
Organism: Candidatus Rickettsia tasmaniensis; assembly: GCF_036857515.1. Taxonomy (NCBI): domain Bacteria; kingdom Pseudomonadati; phylum Pseudomonadota; class Alphaproteobacteria; order Rickettsiales; family Rickettsiaceae; genus Rickettsia; species Candidatus Rickettsia tasmaniensis. The sequence goes on from NZ_JAQCNX010000014.1 coordinate 110,015, forward strand.
AAAATTGCACGTAAAATTAATTCAATATTTAAAAAACTTGAATCTATAGCTTTTGGTCCATGGCTTAATAAATACAAACAATTATTTACCTCAAACGAATTAGAAACTGAGCTGTTTGATATGATCATTCAAGCTCAAGAAAATAAAAAACATTTTAATAAAGAGTTATTTATATTATCTAATAACGTTATTGAGAAAGAAAAGAGAAGAAGTAAAGCAATCAGAAGTTGCTGTTATTTTTTCTTCGGACTATAGAGCAAATTTATATTCTATATTTACTTGGTTAACTAACTTTCAGTTAGAACAATATGTTAGATTTATATTAAATCTTCCAAAGAATTATAAGGACTATGAAGATTATTTTTTACAAGAAAAACAACAAGACGGATATTCAAAAATCAAAGCTTTTAATAATGTTCAAGATAAGAAATGCTTAGCGAGAAAATATTTCAATTTATCAAAGCACGAACCATCAAATAATTACCCATTGTTTCAAGAAAATACTTTAAAATTGCAAAAATATTTAGAATATCCTTATGAATATAATACTGCAATTGATAAATCTGAATTTCTAGGTTCTGTAGATAGCTATTATAATTATTCTTGTGATAATATATAAAAATTATATATTAATAAAACAATCATTTATTAAGAAAATTAATATGCTGAAATCAGAAAATATACAAAAATCCGATAAAGCTCCTAAAGTTATACGTAAAGACACTTTTTTTAGATCTTATGACCTTCCATCTTATTCTATTTACTATATGGATGACGGCACAACTATATATCGTGAATCTGAATCACCTCATCATTATGATAAAGTTAAAATGATAGGTCATGATACCGGATATTTTCATAAATATTTTACTGGATTTGGGTTTGAATAGACATTACTTAGAAAGAATTGCTTTGTGAGTTAATTTAGCCTCTCGATGTCATTCCTAGCTAGAAGCAGGAATCCAGTAATAAAAAGTTCATACACTGTAAGTTTTTAATAATAATTCTATGTAAAATTTTAAACCTTTCCTATCACATTGTAGCAGTTCTTAAGCCCAACTAATACTAAATTATATTCATGAACAACGCAGAGCCTTCAATTACTTTTAAGCCTGATATTACCACGGTTTATAACACCCTCAATATATTATCAGAAAGTAACATAAGAAATTTTAGAAAAAACTTTTCCGGTCTTGATGTAGTAGAAATGGATAAAAACTTTTCATCTATACTAACTGTTGGTGCCGTTATAGAAGTAATGCATTATATATTTGGACATTGTAAATAGTGAAAAATCTACAGTAAGTAGCAAGAAAGCTACAGAAATTAAACATTCACTAATACATAAATTAATGCCTAATTATCCATATGAAAGTTACACAAATCATGAATTGTTGAAAAATTATGCAATAATACAGAGACCAGGCTTTTTTGAATATCAATTAGATGGTGAACTCATAAAATGGATGCCGGATAAAATCATTTCTATACCACCTGATACGCTAACCAAAATTCAAATAATGAGTCTTGCCTTTCAATGTAGTATATTAAATAGACACAATGAAGCTGCTAAAGAGATATTTAAATGTATAATTGCAGCAATAAATCTATATTTTAATTACTTTGCAAAAGAAGTTGAACAATATAGCAAATGTGCAGAATATCTGCTCCCCGTGCTAAAGCTTATTGAACCGGAATCTAAACTTAAAATTACCCAAGCACTAGTACCGTATATAAAATCCAGCTTAGATTTGTCAGGTCAATTCTCTGATTTATTAATGGAAAATAAAAATTTTGAAGAGGTAAAAGCTTTACTTGAAGAATCTATTTTTTCGTTAAATACTAATACTGAAAATCAGGTTTTAGCCCAGTGGTATTATAGAACAGGGCGTGTTTATGAGGAAACCGGAAGCTATGATATGTCCACTAAATGTTATGAACATGCTTTTGTGCTTCTACCCACACATCCAACAGCAGCCTATCATTTATGGTCTAATTATAGAATACAAGGCAAATGTGATAAAGCTAATGACTTAATACAATATGTGCCGGTAGAATATATAAAATACATTCTAGAAATGTTAACTAATCCATATGAAATTTCTTATAAGACGTTAGATGTAATTAAAAAAATACCTTAGTTCCTTTCTATTCATCAATATATGATGGCTGTGAATACATGGCTTTTTATAACAGCATTTCCAATAAAAAAAATTAACAAAAACCAGCAATCAATATTAACCGAAAAACTAAAAGCAATTAGTGATACCCCAAACAACATACTTCTAGCATTCTCACTTGCCCTATGTAGTAAGCAATTTAAAACGGCTTCTGATCTTTTAAATAAGATACCTGAGCATCAAATAAATTTGTATGAAAAGGCTATTATAACACTTCGGAGTTACGTGGACCCAAATTATACGTTACCTCAAAATAATACTCTAACGTCCAATGAAAAAGCAGAGGTTCTTAACGCCGTTAATACCGGTTTAATAGCAGATAACGAGACTAAATTAACTTCTGAAAAATCTGAAAAGATTTTCCAAAATGTTGAAAATGCTCTGCAAAATGCTTCTTGCAACGAAAACACTTTAGAAATTGGAGTAGTTACCGCCTTATTAAATAATAACCCAAAAAAGTACAAGAATATGCAAGTAAATTAAGTCAAAAAAACAAGAAGGGATTATTGCAAGCTATTCCCCCGATAATAAGCCAATAGAAAACTTAGAACAATTAACCCTTCAATATGATACAAAAAAATCCATCAATATTATCAACTAAAAAAGAAACATGAATTTTATCTAGCCATTCAAAAGATTACCAACTTCAATAATAATTCTTGGAATATTCCTAAAGAAGGTCAAATTAAAATTGATAATCAGGAAGTAACAAAAGGTACGGATAAATTTCTTGGCAAATATAGAGGATTAGATTGTTACGGTACAATGTCTAAAAAAATCTATAATACCTTTGATAAAAGTAAAGTGACCTCTTTTGTTTCTGCTTTAAAAAAAGGAATAATATATCACAAACACGGAGTAAACGGAGTTAAACTTATTAAGGAAAATGCTTTTAAAGCTAAGTGGGACTGTGATGACCGATTATTTACGAATATATTATATTTTAATGAACAAGGATTATTATTAAATGTTGATGAGTATGGTAACCATGCTGAAATAAAAAAGTTTATTAGCGGTCATCATTTGGAGTTTTATAATGTGGAGTGATTAACTTTAAGATTCTGCTTTGTTGTATGACTCGATTTTTATCGTCATTGCGAGGAAATTGCATAGCAATTGACGAAGCAATCTCAGGATATTTGACGAGATTGCTATGCAGCCTATGGCTGCTCGCAATGACGTGGTGGTATCCACGCAACAACGCCTCTTCGCAATGATGATATCTATATTTAATGAGCAATGCCTAAAACTTAGGATAATTTTGTAGTAGCATTTAAATAATCGTGGCTAAATCGTTTATAATAATCATATTTTTAGATGTCGTGGTTAAATGGTGTTATTGTATAGACACCTAATCGCCATTGTGAACAACTACAGGTCTTGTTGCATGGCTTGGTTTTATGTCATTCCAGCAAAGGCGTTGTGGCGTAGATACCGCCCCGTCATTACGAGCAGTCGTAGACTGCGTGGCAGTCCAAAACAATAATAAAAAAATTCTGTAAATCAGAATTTTTTACTGGATTGCTTCATCAAAACTTACAGTTTTTCCTTGCAATGACGACCTCCAGTATCTACACAACAAGACCTATGCAGGCATAACATAAGAGCCATACGGGCAATGCCGAGCTTGTGGCAAGATTCATAAATGCTTATTACTTAAAGTTAGTTTTGATGGATACCATGGAAGGTTCACAGTATAACAATAAAAAATCTTATTTCTTCAATAGTTCAAGAGCTTTTGCAAAATCTACTATATATTCTTCTTCTTTTTTTAAGTCTTTAATTTTTAAGTTATTATTCGCCTGCTCTTCGTCACCTATAAAAATAATAAATTTAGCATTTTCATTAAAAATGCGTTGCATTCTTTTAGCTATTTTACCTAGGGGTTCTATGATAATAGCAATATTTTCTGTGCGCAATTTATCTACAATTTCTAAAGCATAGCAAATATTACTTTTGCCTATAGGTAATACAAATACCGGCTTAACTTCAGATATATTATATTCCCGTATTAAAGCAATTCGCTCAATACCGGCAGCAAAACCGATAGCCGGCACATCATCGTTATTACCCATGATTTTAGCAAGCCCGTCATAACGTCCACCGGCTAGAATAGTAGATTGGCTCCCTAGCTTTTTTGTAGTGAATTCAAAAGCAGTATGGCAATAATAATCAAGCCCTCTAACCAAGCGTGGATTTATGTTATGTTTCACGCCTAAAATATCTAGATACTTTATTAACTCCTCAAAATATTCTTTGGATTCATCAGTGTAATATTCAGATAAAACCGGTGCGTTTGCTATTATTTTCTGATCGGTCTCACTTTTAGAATCAAGTATCCGCATTGGATTTTTGGATAACCTTATTTTGCTTTCTTCTGATAATTGATCTTTAAAATCATTTAGATATTCTACTAATTTTTGCTGATAAACGCTTCTTGATTCATTACATCCAAGAGAGTTAAGCTCTAAGGTAGTATCCTGCTCTATTTCGAGTGCTTTTAATATATCAACGGCTAACTTCAAAGTGTCAGCATCAGTAATTACTCCTTTAGCACCGATATACTCATAATTTAGTTGGTGAAATTGTCTTTGACGCCCTGCTTGCGGTCTATCATAACGAAAAACAGGACCGGTAGAGAAAAACTTTAATGGTAATTTATGTTGTAATCCGTTTGAGATGAGGCTTCTTATAATACATGCTGTAAATTCAGGTCGTAATGCTACGGAATCATTGCTTTTATCTAAAAAACTATAGATTTCTTTGCTGATTACATCAGAGCTTTCACCCATCGAACGGTTAAAGACTTTAGTATACTCCAAAATAGGAGTACTCATTTGTTTATAGCCGTACAATACTCCAACATCTTTTGCTTTGTTAATTATATAGTCGTGAACTTTATAATCATCCGGCAAGAGATCTTTCATTCCTCGGAGTGGTTGCAGCTTTTCAGTCATTTGGTTAATTTTGTTTTGTTGCGTGGATACTACTAACTCGTCATTGCGAGGAGAGACAAAGCCTCGACGTGGCAATCTCAGGAATTTTGTACTACTTCATGAGATTGCCACGCTCTCTACGTTCGCTCGCAATGACGGATAGCCCCCTCTTAATTCTGCTCTTTTTGCATAAAAAACGATCTTATAATATATAAAACAAATATTGTAATAAACCAATATATTAATGCACGACCTGCGGTTAATAGATTAAATTCACCGTCATATATTTGAATAAATAGTAAATATGCACAAGCAATTAAAATAAACGGTACGATAATAAATACTAAAGGACATCTAAAAGGTCTTTGAGCATCAGGTAGCGTTACCCTAAATAATACCACTATTATTGTAACGGTTATATAATCAATAAGAGCTCCCATTGAAGTTAATTGCGTTAATAATTCCGTAGAACAAAATCCTCCAAGGATAGCGGCTAAAGAAGCAAATATTATAATCGTAATATACGGACTATCATATTTTGGGTGCAGCTTTGCAAAACTTTTCGGTAGTAAACCGTCACGTGCAATAGCATAAAAAATACGAGAAGTACCGTAAATATTCATCATCAACACCGTCATCATACCGCAAACTGCTCCGGTTGCAACAATAGCAGAGCCGATCCTGCTATTATTGATAGTTAAAGCATAAGCAAGCGGTTGATCGTTATTTAACTGATCAAAAGGTGCAATACCGGTAACAAGCCCTGACATCGTTACATAAACTATAGTAGTTAGAACAAGTGAGCCAATAATACCGATCATTATATCGCGTTTTGGGTTTTTACACTCCTCAGCTGCGGTTGCAATCGTTCCAAAACCCGTAAAAGCTAAGAATAAAATAGACGCACCTACTAAAACATTACTAAAACCGAAAGGCATAAAATTACTCCAGTTAGTAGCGTCAAAATGAGGGGCAGCAGCGAGTATAAATACGAATATTGCAGCCATTTTTATGAAAACTAAAATTGCATTTAGTCTCTTACTATCTTTAGTACCTAAATATAAAATAAATCCAATAAATCCCGAGATTAAAAATGCCGGTAAATTTATTATACCACCGTTTGTCGGTACAGTAGTTAATTCTTTCGGTAAATTGATTCCACCTGCTGCTAGTATTCCTTGTACGTAGCCCGACCAGCCTGCAGCTACTATTCCTGCAGCAACACCAAGTTCTAATATTATAACACTACCGATCATCCAAGCAAATACTTCGCCAAATGCTACATAGGAATAAGTGTAAATACTTCCTGATGTCGGAAGCATTGCAGCAAGTTCAGTATAAACAAGCGCTACAAAGATACAGGTAATACCTGCAATCGCATAAGATAACATTACTGCAGGTCCTGAATATTTAGCAGCAATTATACCGGTAACGACGAATACGCCCGTGCCGATCATCGCACCAAGACCCAGTAATATTAAATCGAATGCTCCAAGCGTCTTGCTAAGACCGCTTGAGCTGCCTATCTCTTTTACTGATTCAAAACTTTTCTTCCTTAAAAAACTCATTAGTTTCTCCTGTTTTTAGTGAGCTTATTTTTTTGTGAATTGTGTCATTGCAAGCGACTAAAAGGAGCATGGCAATCCCAGGAGGTCTAACTAGATTGCCACGTCGCTTCGCTCCTCGCAATGACGCAATTACCTTATCTCTCTAGTAATCCATCCACCGCCAAGTACTCTTTCGCCGGCATAAATAACGCATGCTTGCCCAGGGGCAACGGCTTTTTCTTCGCATAAAAATTTTACTTTCATTTTATCATCACCGAGTTTACTTATTTCGGCTAGACGCGGCGGTCTTGTCGAGCGAATTTTAACTGCTACTTCTAACTTTTCGTTATCTTTAATCTCATCTGCAAGCCAATTCACATCTCTAATGATAAATTCCTGCACGTTTAATGCGGACTCCGGTCCTACATATACTATATTGTCCTTAGGATCAATCTTTACTACATATAAAGGCTCATTATAAGCTATACCAAGACCACGACGTTGCCCTATGGTGTAGTTAATTATACCGCTATGCTCTCCTAGCTCAAACCCGTTTACGTGAATAATTTTACCGCTTTCACTGCTATTTGGACGTATTTTATTTATTACGCTCTTATAATTTCCGTCAGGTACGAAACAAATATCTTGGCTGTCGGGCTTATCCGCTACCTCAAGCCCAAATTTACTAGCAAGCTTTCGTGTTTCATCCTTAGTAAGCCCTCCTAGAGGGAAACGTAAATATTCTAATTGCTCTTTAGTTGTCGTAAATAAAAAATAACTTTGATCTTTTGCTGGGTCAAGCCCTGTATGTAATTCCGCTCCGTTATCACCGTTTATTTTTCGTACGTAATGACCGGTAGCAAGCTTATCTGCTCCAAGCTCTCTAGCTGTTTTAATTAGATCCCTGAACTTTACCGATTTATTACATTGCACACATGGAAGCGGTGTTTCACCTTGTAAATAGCTATCGACGAAATTATCTATTACCGACTCTTTAAATTTGCTCTCATAATCAAGTACGTAATGGGGAATACCTAGCTTATTTGCTACCATTTTAGCATCGTAAATATCCTGACCGGCACAACAGGCATTTTTCTTCCCTACTGCCATACCGTGATCATATAGCTGCAAGGTAATACCTATAACATTATGTTCTTGTTCATGCAGCATTGCGGCAACCGCCGAACTATCAACCCCGCCTGACATTGCGACAACTATAGTAGACTGCTTATCCCCTAAATTAATCATACCAACCTTAAATAAACAGCAAATTATACTAAATTTATAATTAAATTACAACACTATCTTTTAATATATTAAAATGCTATAATTGGCGTTGTCTAATAATTATCGATTTCGTCATTGCGAGCAGCCGTAGGCTGCGTGGCAATCTCATGAAATAATAACAAACTCCTGAGATTGCTTCGTCCATACTTCGTATTTCCTCGCAATGACGCTTTACTAATCTACGTGGGAATGACAAAATGCTTCAAATAATGCAAAAATTATATGTTATTTAAAATATTATACAAAACAGTTATTACATTAGCTCTAATTTATTTCATACTGATTATTTTAGAATATGCACGTCAAGGTTTTATTAATGACTTATCGTTACAAAAAGTAGATTTATCTATTCAGAATTCCATAAAAGAACCAATTTATTTAGTTTCTTATGCCGACGGTCCGGAGTATGTTTACCGTAATCAAAATGCAACCACTCATTATGCAATTAATAAAGGTATAGACTTCATATTTAACTATAAGAAAAAGCACATAAATCAAGCGTTTATAGAACAAAACCAAGAAATTTTTAATGAACCTGCAGGAGCGGGGTTATGGCTATGGAAGCCTTATATTATACTTGAAACAATGAGAAATGCACCAGAAGGAGCTATTATAGTATATTTAGATTCAGCATTTGTTATTAAAAAGCATATCAGTAATTTAACAAATCTTTTAGGCGATAATGATATATTACTGGTACATGATCGCAATCGTAAAAACGGTAGTTTTGTTAAAGGCGAAACTTTTGCTTTAATGGATTGCCTTACAGACGAATGCAGAAATGACGATCACATTTGGAGTGCCGTTATTATTGTGCGTAATACCAAGCTTTCTCGTTCTTTCATTGAAAAATGGCTAAAAAGTTGTGAAGATATTAGAATTCTTTCAGGCAAAGATTATAATATCCATCCTAATTACGATGAATATAAATGGCATCATTCCGATCAATCGGTACTTAGCCTTATATATCATAAAAATCCACAATCGGTTAAAGTAATAGAATATGAAGAAACAACACCTTCTTTATCTTGGTTCCACCGTAAATATTCAAATAGCTCACCGTTAAAACCTTGGTATAGCATATACGGTATAGATCCTATAATTAATTTTAATACTAACGGCAAAGTTTTACCTTCTACCGCTCTTATAAATACTCCGCCGATTGTTAGACTTCATAAATGGCATCATTCCGATCAATCGGTACTTAGCCTTATATATCATAAAAATCCACAATC